>NZ_JAEQCI010000058.1:29851-70414 GCF_020738565.1 Microcoleus sp. PH2017_12_PCY_D_A
GTAATTCCCCGCCAACTAACCAGTAACCAGAACCTTAGTAAGGTGCGCAGTGCGCACCCTACAATTATATTTGATGCGTAATTCCCCGCCAACTAACCAATAACCAATAACTTCTTCACTCTTCTGGTTTTCCCAAATATACCTCAATTACGCGATCGTCATTTTGCACCTCATCCATCGTTCCCTCGCACAAAACAGCACCCTGATGCAAAACCGTCACCTTTTTAGCAATTTGCCGCACAAACTCCATATCATGTTCAATTACCAACACCGAATGACTTTCCGCCAGCGAAATCAGCAAATCTCCCGTTAGCGCCGTTTCCTCATCAGTCAAACCCGCCACAGGTTCATCCACCAACAACAAATCAGGAGATTGCGCCACCAACATCCCAATTTCCAACCACTGCTTTTCCCCGTGAGAAAGCAAACCAGCCGAAACATCAGCTTTATTCACCAAACCAATAGTTTCTAACAAACCCGCCACCGTCCGCTTTTCAGTAGCAGGAGCAGCCTTAAACAGAGTTGGAAACACATTTTTATTGCCATTGCAAGATAGCTCCAAATTTTCGCGCGGCGTTAAATTCAAGTAAACTCGCGGCGTTTGAAACTTGCGACCAATACCCAGACGCGCAATCTGATATTCCGACAATTTTCGCAAATTTTTCCCCTTAAATATCACTCGCCCTTCCGTCGGCTGCACCTTCCCAGTAATCGAATCGAGAAAAGTTGTTTTCCCCGCACCGTTAGGGCCAATGATAACTCGCAGTTCCCCCGCATCCATGCTAAAATTTAAACCGTTTATGGCTTTGAAACCATCAAAACTAACAGTCAAGTTTTCTATTTCTAATACTTTTTCCTTCATATTCTTCTCCTTAGTTTTAGTTGTAGGGTGCGTCAGTCAACAGTCTCTGGAAAAACCGAAAAATCTCCCGGCTGACGCACCCTACATTACTAGATTAATTGTAGGGTGCGTCAGTCAACAGTCTCTGGAAAAACCGAAAAATCTCCCGGCTGACGCACCCTACACAAGCATTAGCCACGATTGCTCATAAAGTCAAACGAAATATTGCTAGAACTGCTCGGGGTTGGAGTTGGCATTGCAGCCATAATCCGCTCAGCTAACTTCGAGAGTGGCAAACTTTGCAAATACACTTTTCCAGGCCCGGTTAGCTTGACCAAAAACAAACCTTCGCCGCCAAACAAAGCATTTCTAAAGCCCCCCACAAACTGAATATCGTAATCTACAGTCGGCGCAAAAGCTACCAAACAACCAGTGTCCGCCCGCAACACTTCACCAACTCCCAAATTTTTCTCAACGATTGTTCCTCCTGCATGAACAAAAGCTAGTCCGTCACCCTGTAATTTTTGCAGAATAAAGCCTTCTCCGCCAAAGAAACCGGCACCCAGCCGCTTGGTGAAAGCTACCTCAATTTCAATCCCGTTGGCAGCACAGAGAAATGAGTCTTTTTGACACAAAAATTTACCGCCAAGTTGGCCTAAATCGAGGGGAATCACTTTACCCGGATAGGGGGCGGCAAAAGCGACCTTTGCCTTGCGATTTCCGGCGTTGACAAAGGTGGTAATGAAAAAACCCGCTCCTGTCAGCATCCGCTTGAAACCTTGAAATAGGCCGCCACCTGTGGATGTTTGCATTTGGATGTCGCCTTCCATGTATGTCATGGTTCCAGCTTCAGCCCTGACGCCTTCTTTGGGGTCGAGTTCAATCTCGATGAGTTGCAAATCGTCGCCGTAGATTTTGTAGTCAATCACATCTGCCATATGTTGCCCCACAAGTTAAGTAACTGAGTATTTTACTACAAAGTCTTTCCTTGGCAGTCCGCAAGCATACCGTACATCATTTAGCAATCAATGTTCAATTTCTTCTTTTTCGTGCTGTACTTCGGGGTCTTGTTCCAGGCTGGGGTAAGTAGATGCGTACTTGGGTTTTCTGAACACGCGGCGGATTTGCTCAAAATCTTGATTTTGCAGCCATCCGACTAAGCCGTCTGGCAAGACTGTGACTACTATTAAGAATAGCGCGCCTTGGAAAAATAGCCACACTTCGGGGAATTGTTCGCTCAAGAAACTTTTGCCAAAGTTGACTAGCAGCGCTCCCAATATTGCTCCTGATAGTGTGGCGCGGCCTCCTACTGCTACCCAAATTACCATTTCTATCGAAAATGCAATATCCATGGCTTTTGGCGAAATTATTCCGGTTTGTACGGTGAATAATGCGCCTGCAATCCCGGCTAAGCCTGCGGATATTGCAAATACTAAAACTTTGTATACTGTGGGATTGTAGCCGGAGAAACGCAGGCGCACTTCGTCGTCGCGAATTGCTAGTAGCAAGCGACCGAAACGCCCGCTTGTCAGCCAGCGGCAGAGGGCGTAGGTTGCTGCTAGAAATAGTACGGTGAGAATGTAGAAAATATATTGAGTATCTCTGTTGTTGACTGTGGCTCCGAATAGGGTTTTAAAGTCTGTGAGTCCGTTGGTGCCGTTAATCAGTTTTTGCTGGCCGTTAAAGAAGTTGAAAAATACAATTGTTGCTGCTTGGGTGAGAATTGAAAAGTAAACGCCTCTAATTCGATTGCGGAATACTAAGTAACCTAAAAGTCCGCCCAAGATGGCTGGGACGAGCATTACTGCGACGACTGAGAAGGGAAATGAATAGAATGGTTGCCAAAACCAGGGCAGTTCGGTGACGCCGTAGAGGTTCATGAATTCGGGTAGTTGACTGCTGGCGTTTGGGGGAATTTGCAGTTTTAGGTGCATGGCGAAGGCGTAGCCACCTAGGGCAAAAAATACGCCGTGTCCGAGACTGAGCAAACCTGTATATCCCCAGATTAAGTCTATACCGAGAGCTACAATTGCTAGTGCTAAAAATCGGCCTAATTGGTTGAGACGAGCGTCGGGAAGTATTCCTGGGATGAGCAATATCAGTATAAGGGCGATCGCTCCTACAATTGCCGCTTCTTTGAACAGAGCCTTTTTTTCTGTATTCTTCATTTTTTTGGCGATCAAAGCTGTAGTTGTTAATTTTCAACTGTGCGTCCTTTTTGCGGAAATATTCCTCCCGGCCGCACTTGCAGAAAAGCCATAATTAAGGCGAATACCATGACTTTTGCCATGCTGGTGGTGGCGAAAAATGTAAAAAAATCAGCTAAGGGCTTGACAGGAGCAAACATTAATGCTAATGTTCCCGAACCGATCAGGTAATTGGCAGTGCCGATCGCCATTGCAGCAACTATACTGCCCATAATCTTGCCCACACCGCCCACAACCACCACCATAAAAGTATCGACTATATAATTTTGTCCGGTATTTGACCCTACAGAACCAATCAAACTAATCGCGCACCCAGCGACACCCGCCAACCCCGAGCCCAAAGCAAAAGTCAGCGCATCTACTTGCTCGGTAGGTATTCCCAAACAAGCGCTCATGCTGCGATTTTGCGTCACAGCGCGAATCCGCAATCCCCACACAGATTTTTGCAAAAATAGGTAAATTCCCGCCAAACAAATGCCTGTCAGCGCAATGATAAAAAGCCGAGCGTAGGGTAACTGAAAAGTTCCCAGCGGGATGCCGCCGCGCAGCCACGCAGGCGCAGTCACATCAACGTTTTGAGCGCCAAACCAAGGTTGAGTTACTGCGAGTTGGTAAGTTTGTGCTAAAAATGCGCTCGCGGCCCAGGAAATACCGAGAGACAGAGGTAAAATTATGGCGGTAAATGTGCTGCGAGTGCGATCGAAATCCGGGCGCCGCTTCAGTACCTGCAAACCCCCAAAAAACAGCAAACAGAACACCGCAATTCCCGTTACCAGCACCCAACTGACGCTGCGGACAAACTGCTGTAAAATCAAACTTACGCCCCAAGTTGCTAGCAGAGTTTCTAGGGGCCGCCCGTAGAGATGGCGAATCACTCCGCGTTCGAGAATTAATCCTACCAATGCTGCCACTAAAAAAGCGAGGGGAATGGCAAATAAAATATAAGTTTCAAAGGCAAATCCTCCGATACCTTTGAAGACATTCTGCACAACAAAAGTTGTATAAGCCCCCAACATCATCAACTCGCCATGAGCCATATTAATCACGCCCATCAGCCCAAAAATAATCGCTAATCCCAGGGCTGCAATTAGCAAAACAGCGCCGATGCTAATGCCATTGAATAAACCGTCCAACAACCCTAACACTACTTATTTTCCTCCTACTTTTAAAATATTTAGGGTGCGCAGTGCGCACCTTACCAATCTGTAGGGTGCGCAGTGCGCACCTTACCAATTTTGTGCAGTTATGTGAGGAACAAGCTATGCCATGGGCACCCTCAGCGATGTTTGACGTGGACATTTATGTAAGGATAAGGTGCGCATTGCGCACCCTACAAACTTCCGTTACATTCGTGGAGCGAATTCGTTGCCGAAGTTCTTTCTTCTCTACTTATGGAGCTTTGAATTTGCCGCCTTTTGCGGGGTCTGACCAATCGCAAGAAAAGCCTTTTGTTTCAGCGACAAACTGATTCCAAGGTATCGGCTTAACTGCTTCGGGCGTAGCAAAAGCGATTTCAAACAAACCATCTTCTCTCACTTGGCCCAACCGCACAAATTTAGCAAGGTGATGGTTAGTTTCCAGCGTAACTTTGCCGCCTGGGGCGTCAAAAGTTTGACCCAAAGCTGCTGCCCGCACTTTTTCCAAATCGTCTGGTGTTCCTGCTTTTTCGACGGCTTGCTTCCACAGGTAAACCATGATGTAAGCTGCTTCCATCGGGTCGTTGGTCACTCTGTCTTTGCCGTATTTTGCCTTGAAAGCTTCGACAAACTTTTTATTAGCGGGAGATTCCACAGTCATGAAGTAATTCCAGGCGGCGTAATGGCCTTTGAGATATTCTACGCCGATCGCCTTTACTTCTTCCTCAGCAATACTGACGGACATTGACGGATATTTGTCTGGGCCCAAACCTGCACCCTGCAACTGTTTGAAAAATGCGACGTTGCTGTCGCCGTTGAGGGAATTGAAAATGACGCCGCCCTCGGGCAAAGCTGCCTTGATTTTAGTGATAATTGGCGTGACTTCTGTACCGCCCAAAGGTATGTAATCTTCGCCAACTAATTCGCCGCCTTTGGCTGCTAGCTGTGCTTTGATAATAGTGTTTGCTGTGCGGGGGAAAACGTAGTCCGATCCGACTAAGAAGAATTTTTTGCCTTTATTTGCTAGCAGCCAGTCTACTGCTGGCTCGATTTGCTGGTTGGGCGCAGCCCCGGTATAAAAGATATTCTTGGAACACTCTTGACCCTCGTATTGTACGGGATACCAGAGCATATGATTTTTTTCTTCAAATACTGGCAATACTGCTTTGCGGCTGGCGGATGTCCAGCAGCCGAAGACGGTGACAACTTTGTCTTGATCGATCAATTTTTTGGCTTTTTCGGCAAAAGTCGGCCAGTCTGAGTTGCCGTCTTCTACTATTGCTTGGATTTGTTTTCCGAGGACGCCGCCAGCTTTATTGATTTCTTCGATTGCTAATTGTTCGGCATCGACAACGCTTTTTTCGCTGATTGACATTGTGCCGCTCAAGGAATGCAAAATTCCTACTTTGATCGTGTTCCCACTGCTGGCTGCGGGTGCTGCTGCTGATGGCGATCCGGTTGCTGTTGGAGAAGCGGCTGGGGTTGCTGTTGGAGTCGGAGTTCTACAAGCTTTTAGAAATAAACTTGATGTTAGGGTAGCAGAACTGTATAAGAGAAATTTCCGCCGATCGAATCGCTTTGTCATTTTTTCTTGATTACTCCTGAATAGTCAGTCAGATGATTGAGAATAATAACACATAGCGACTTGATATTAAGACTCGCTTTGGAAGACTGTTGTACCTTTAGATACAAAACTTATTATTAATTGACAAAATTAAGGTTTTGTGGGGATTGATGGCAACTGTGGCAGAAATGGGGTTTAGACACCAAGATACGTCATTTCAGCAATCAGTCTGAAATTAGAAGTCGGCTTTTTTTTAGAGCGATACCTGATGAATGTTGGGAGTTAGGCAGAAATTGCTCGATCGCACGACGCACACTCACAAGCAAATCTCAAACCACCTCACCCGCCCAAAATTTGTAGAAATATCCCTGATTTATGGAGAATAGCGGACTCGAACCGCTGGCCTCTGCGGTGCGATCGCAGCGCTCTACCAACTGAGCTAATTCCCCTGATTGACTTTCAATTTAGCATTTTAGATGCCCGATTGCCGAATCTCAAAGACTCATAGGTCGCCTTTGTCTTGACTTTGGCAGACAGTCAACTACCTTAGCACGTAATTGCTAAAAAAGTCAAGTGTTTTATGCAGCCGGCTCTGTGGGGGCGATCGAGCAAAGTTGGGCCACTCTATCTAACTCTAAATCAGCAAAATAGTCCACCGTCCAATTAGCTTGGCGCTGAATCATGTGAAACGGGTAAGTGTGAGTCACCCCCGCTACCTGAATCCCGGCTTTTTTCGCCGCTTCTATCCCCGCAAAAGTATCTTCTAATGCCAAACACTCGATCGCCTGCAAGTTAAATCCGGGATATTTCTGGTTGAGAAGTTCCACCGCCAACAAATAGCCGTCGGGTGCTGGTTTGCTCGCCATCAAGTCGTCGCCTGCGACAATTAATTCAAAGTTTGCAGCCAAACCCGATCGATCTAACACCAATTCTATATCCGATCGCATTGCCCCGCTAACTACCGCCATTTTCAGTCCCGAAACCCGAATTTTGTCAATAAATTCTGCCACACCCGAATAAATGGGCAATTTTTCCAAACTATCGATTGTTTCCTGATAAGCTTTTGCCTTGCCGCGCAGCAAGCGATCGAGGTATGTTTCTGTCAGATATCGTCCCCGGCGCTTCAGCAGTTCGGTAATACAAGTGCGATCGCTCTTTCCCAAGCACACTTCACGAAACTCCCCGCGTTTGAGTTGGAGATTTTCATCTAGCATCAGTCGATCGATTATTTTCTCGTGAATCGACTCGTCATTAATAATAACGCCATTAAAATCAAATAAAACTGCTTTTAGAGTCATTAGTTATTAGTCATTAGTCATTAGTTATTAGTCATTAGTCATTGGTAATTGGTAATCGGTAATCGGTAATCGGTAATTGAATACCAACTGTCAACTGTCAACTGTCAACTGTCAACCTGTATGCTGTCAACTGTCAACTGTAAGCTGGTATTCCCGGTAAATCACCATCCAAATCAGGAACCAAATCGATCGGATTCCACACCTTCGCCGCCCGCACCGGTTCCAAATCTTCCCCAGGAAGAGGTTTCACACCCTGCGTCACCTGATGCACCCACCAGTGATCCTGAGTTTGCACCGCCGCGAATCCAGCAGCCCCCGCCCAAGCATCCATACTACCAGCGGCGTAAGACTTAATATAAGGCTCTTCAAAGATATCAGTCAGCCACTCTGTCTGCCGTAAAGTTTTTTGATTTCCGTCCAAAATTGCCACTTGTCCCCCCACCTTCAGCAATCGGAAGCTTTCTCGCAAAATTGCCCGCGATACCGCAGGTGGCGTCTCGTGAAACAGCAAGGAAGCTGCAACTAAATCAAAGCTGGCGTCAGCAAAAGCCACGCTTTCGGCATTTCCGTGCAACCAGTCGATTTTTAACCCGGCTTTTTGCGCTTTCATGGAGGCGACTACCAGCATATATGGCGACAAATCCAGCCCGACAACTTCCGCTTCGGGAAAGGCTTGTTTGAGCATCAAGGTGGTCGAACCGGTGCCGCATCCCAAATCGATGATTCGGCGCGGTTTCACCCGCACAGCGTCAATTAAGCCTTGTCTGGCGACTGTTTCGTGGGGAAGCAAAACGTATTGCGTAATTGGATCGTAGGAAACGGCTGCACTGGGGTTGAGGTAGCCGCCTTCGATGCCGTGAAAGTTTTGACTGCTGTAATATTCGGGATAAACTAGGTTGGGTTGTCGGTGGCGATCGCCCGCTGTTTCCCAGTCGATACCTTCGTAGAGTCGTTTCAGTGCTTGTTCGTCGATCGCCAGTCGTATCAGGGGCGACAAAAAGCGCTCAAAAATTGTATCCTTGCCAACAGCCATAAAACTCCTTGCACAAAACCTCTTCTAATTTTAACCAAAGCCAGCCAACTTAGCATTCAATAAAGCTCCTTTACCTGCGCTGCACTCATCCGCGGCGGAACTTCCCTCTTCCTGCTTGCCTCTTGATGCCCCTCCGCGATCGGAATTTTTATCAAAAACTCCGTCCCCCCGCCCTTAGGTTGAGCAATTTTGATACTGCCACCGTGTCCGTCCACTACAATTTTGTAGCTAATTGCTAATCCCAAACCAGTGCCTTGCCCGACTGGTTTTGTAGTAAAAAATGGGTTAAAAATTTGGTCTTGAATGCTTTCGGGAATGCCCGGGCCGTTGTCGGCAATCGTCACCTTCAGAAATTTACCGCCATTTTGTCGAATTACTCCCGTGGAAATAGTAATGATTTTATCCAGGCGATCGATCTCGTTCAAAGCATCCATCGCATTGCTCAGCAAGTTCATAAACACCTGATTTAGCTGAGACGGATAGCACTCGACTGAAGGCACTTTTCCGTATTTCTTGACTATATAAATTCCATTTTTGATGCGGTTGGAGAGCAGCAGCAAGGTATTTTCCATACCTTCGTGAATGTCCGCCAGCTTTTTGTCAGATTCATCGAGGCGAGAAAAGTTACGCAAAGAAAGAACTATGCTGCGAATGCGTTCGGTTCCTATTTTCATAGAATTCAACATATGCGGCAAATCTTCCTCAATAAATTCCAACTCGATTGATTCGGCAAACTCTTCGATTTCCGGAGTAACTTCTGGGAAGGTTTGTTTGTAGAGACTCACCAAGTCTAATAAATCTTTAGTGTATTTGGTGGTGTGAGGCAAATTAGCCGAAATGAAGTTGACCGGGTTGTTGATTTCGTGAGCTATCCCGGCCACCATTTGACCCAGGGATGACATTTTCTCGCTCTGCACTAAATGAGTTTGTGTTTTTTTGAGTTCATCTAAGGCGCTATTCAGGAGTTTTACTTGGTCTTGGGTTTGACTGTAAAGGTGAGATTGAGTAATGGCGATCGCCAATTGGTCTGCCACAGCTTTTAACAGTTGGATTTCCTCCCCGCTCCAAAACCAATGGGTAGCATGGCTGCAAATTAAATAACCCTGCCGCTCGTTTTGAGTCTGGACAGGGACGGCTAAATAGCTATTAGCTTTAAGTTCGATCGGTTGACTTGTACTCTCGTTACCAGTGTCGATCGACAGAATAACTGGCTCGGATTTATCGCTGCGGACTGACAAATTTTCAAAAAAGTAAGGATCGAACTTTATCGCTTCTTTTGGACACTCAAATTCGCAAGATTGCCCCAGAATTTGTAATGTTTTATCCTGTGGTTCGTGCCAACCAAAAGCTGCCCGTTCTAGATGCAACAAATTTACTATTTCTTCCACTGTGCTTTGCACAATTTTGTCTAATTCTAGGGAAGCTTGAATGCGTCCGGCAATGCGGTTTAACATGGCTTCTCGTTCCGCTTGAGCTCGATTGTTTTCGGAGGAGTAAATTAGCCAAATTGCTGCTAGCATTGCTGGGACGAGCAGTCCACCGACGACGGATGTCAGCAAATTTAATGCTTGCAGTTGGGATTCAATATTTTCGCGGGGAATTACTAGAGCCATTGACCAGTTAACTTCGTTGAGGGGAGCATAGGCTACATACACCCATTTGTTATCTATTTTTACCAGTTCGATATTCGTCTGGTGGCTGGTCATATTGCGCGCAATTGCTGCTAATCCTGGGTCTTGTGATTTTAAAAAAGTTGGGGCTGGCAGGTCGATAGTTCCGATTAATTTATTGTTGGGATGAATAATTGGCACTCCTTCTGAATTAAGCACAAAAGCATAGCTGTCTGAACCGTGGTGCAAGCTGTTAGCTACAGAGGCTACTCGGTCTACTTTAATGCTGCCTGCAAGGACTCCAATTACTTTATTGGGAGTGGGAGGCAATGCCCAAATTGGAGATGCAATTATGATTGTAGAAAGCTTGGTGCTGCGTCCGATCAGCGGGTCGGAAACGTTGACGTTTCCGTTCATTGCCTTTTGAAAGTGTTTGCGGTCTTTGCTGTTCGTGGTAGTACCTAAAGTGTTCTGCACTGAGCCATCGGCTTGAACTAATGACAATACGAAATACTCTTTTAACCTGTATGTTTCTCCTTGCAAAATCGGTTCAACTAATTTCCAGTTGAGAGTGCGAACCGTAGGAGAGTAAGCGATGGTTTCTATTTCTGCTTTGCGACTGCTGAGCCACTTATCGATTTCTTCACTGCCTTTTTCTAATTTTAATAGTGCTATTGCCTTTAAATTGTCGAGGATTAGTCCGCGCACCACGAAATAGCTGATGCAAGCAGTTGTGCTAATGGTTAAGGCCGTACTGCCCAGAATGAGCAGGGTAAGTAAATGGCGGCGCTGCCTTCTGTGCTGCCAAAGACTGTGCGCTTGCTGGCACCGCAATTGAGCAGAATTACTTATTTTTTGCCACAAGCGGCGCAGCTTTTTTGTTTGATGGGGCGGCTGCACAGACACAGCTCGGCCTTGATTTGCTGGGTTTTGCATCATCAAATGTTCTCGTCGAGAGTCTAATAGATCAAACGGCATTTGTTATTGGTAATCCGGCAGAATTAATATTAGATAAATGGTGAGGGTCTGAGTCCTCATTGGTTATACCAATCAGGGGTAATACCACTTTTTATTTGTAACTTTTTGATTAAGAAATTGAAAATGACTGATTAATTTTGGGGCCAAGAATAGAGTTTACAGTGACGTTATTTGAGAGAAATGGTATTACATTTCTCGCTTCACAAACAAATTCCGATCGCGCGATAGCATTCTTTTTTAGCATTAACTTGATATTCAGACTTTGGCTTTACTTACTTGATATTAGTGATTTAAGATATAGTGGTTGTCAATTTTCTCTTCTGTACTTGTCAGCGATCTTACAAATTACCAATATGTGATCTGAATCACTTGAAAATTGCTATATCTTTAATATCTATCTCGTTTTTATAACAAAATTCTTGTAAATAACACAGAGAAAATACGGAGTTTTTTAAATTAGCAATGTATTATAATGTATGGTCAAAACAGTATTGACGATTTTACCAATTTGCGCTATGGCTTTAAGGAGAAATTTTTTCGTCTAAAGCTTTTTTGGCCAAGCGGGTTATATAAACGGTGAGGGCGATCGTTGCTACTAAACCAATGCCGTACAGCGCCCACTCAGCATTAGTGCGCGATCGCCCCTGCGATCCGATTGCAGCCAAACTCCCAGCCAGGGAACCGATATAAACATACATCACGGTTCCGGGAATCATGCCGATCCAAGATGCGAAAAAATAGTCTCTGAGAGATACCTGCGTGATTCCAAAAGCATAGTTAAGCAAATTAAACGGAAAAATTGGCGACAGCCGCGTCAGCAGCACAATTTTCCATCCTTCAGAGGCAACTGCGGAGTCGATCGCCTGAAACTTGAGATTGCCTTCTATCTGTTTGGAAACCCAATCGCGAGTTAAATACCTGCCTGTTAAAAAAGCGCAAGTTGCGCCCAAAACTGAGCCTACGGAAACGCAAACTGTGCCGCCTCCTACTCCGAACAAAACGCCAGAACCGAGAGTCAGCAAGGAACCGGGGATAAATAAAACTGTGGCTACAATGTAAATTAGAATAAAAGCTGCGGGGGCCCAAGGGCCGAGATGGGCGATCGACTCCAGGGCATTTTTGATAATTCCTTGAAAGTTAAAAAACTTTGCTGCCACAATCAAAGCCGCAGCTAAACCAATCCCTAAAAACAGCTTCCACTTATTTGATGGTGGTGGATTTTCTTCACCGGGCGATCGCAAATCATTCATTACTTCAACTCTCCACTCTGAATTACTAATTATGTAGGGTGCGCAATGCGCACCCTACTTATTCCTCCTTCTCAAATCAACGTACCGCCGCAACTAGAACCGCTACCCGCCGTACAGCCGTAGCAATAAGCAGCAGTTTGCACCTCTTGAATTAGATCTAAACTACCAGATTCCAGCAATTTAGCAACTGTTATCCTTTCCCCGCTGCCCGTTTTCGCGGGCAGATTTTCCATTTGGTTAAAATCGCAGTCGTAGACATTGCCCAAATAGTCGATCGACAATTCATTGCGGCACATTAAATAATCCAGAGTACCGGGATTAAAATTATCCTCCAAAAACTCCAGATAAGGCTTGTGCAGTTTTTTGTGTTCCAAATGAAACTTAGTCCGTCCCACAGGCAAATTAGTAATCGCGAACAATTGATTAAAACAAATCCCAAAATGTTCGGCTAAATAAACCTGATAATCTTGCTGTAACTTGCCCTGTTCCGGTGTCAGAGAAAACTTATCTGTGGTCGGCACTTGTGGATTGTACACCAAATCCAGGATTAAATTTGGGTTTTTCCCGTATCCCAACTGATTCAGCTTTTGCAGCGCCCGAATCGAACTGTCAAAAACACCGCTGCCGCGCATTTTGTCAACATTGTCAGCTTGGTAACAGGGAAGCGACGCCACAATTCTGAGTTGGTGCTGCGCGCAATATTCGGGAATATCTTCAAAGCCTTTTTCAAAGTAAATCGTCAAATTAGAACGAACAATTACCTCTTTACCTGTTGCCCTCGCAGCTTCCGCCAGCGGTTTAAAACCGTAAAGCATTTCGGGAGCACCGCCCGTGAGGTCAACAGTTTTAATTTGAGGAAAACGGCGAATGATTTCAATTAATTGTTCGCATATTTCCGGGGAAAGTTCTTCTGTTCGTGTCGGGCTAGCTTCTACGTGACAGTGACTGCAAGCGAGGTTGCAGCGTTTCCCTAGATTAATTTGTAAAACTGTAATCTGCTTTTTAGTTAAAGCTGAGTTGAGTTTGTTTTTGAAAGGCGTGATTGCGGTCTGAATCATGTGCTAAATTTTTTAGTATGCGATCGCAACGAATGTAGAGGCATTCCGGGGAACGCCTCTCATAATTTAGCACTAATTATCAAAGTCGGGGACGTATCAAAACCAAAGAAACCGGGTTTTTTGCGGTTTTTGCGAGCTATAATGCGTCTTCTCGAAAAAAATCCGGTTTCTGACCGCCCGTGCGTCCAGGACTATTAATCTGGCTTGAGAGAGTCAACTAATTTTTCAACTCGTGCTTTGATTTCATCTCGAACGCGGTGAAAAGTTGCGATTGGTTGTCCGTCGGGATCGTCGAGTTGCCAATCTTGAAATACTTCTCGCAAAACCCAGGCTTCGGGTAAATTCACGCCGCAGCCGCACAGAGAAATTACTGCGTCGTAATCTTCGGCATTGAATTCGCTTAATGGGTTAGATGTTTGATCGGTGATATCAATGCCGATTTCTGACATGACTTGAATTGCTGTCGGGTGAACTCTGCTTGATTCTAAACCGGAACTGGTGACGGCAATTTTGTCTTTGCCGATGGTTTTAGCGAATCCTTCTGCCATTTGCGATCGACAGGAGTTTCTTTTGCACACGAACATTACTTTTTTCATTGTTTTTGCTACTTCCGATATGATGTTCTCTCGATAAAATTGGTTCGATCGTTCGGACTTTAGTCCGCATCAATCAGAGGACTAAAGTCCGAACGATCGAACGTGGCCCGATCGCCTTAATTAACTTCCAGGGCGCGATTTGTTAGGGCGATCGCCTCGGAAGCCGCTTGTTCCTTGCGTTCGCTGTGGCGATCGGTCAAATAGTCAGCGTGTTCCCGCAACAGCAAGGTAAACTTGTACAGTTCCTCCATGACATCGATCGCGCGATCGCGAAAAGGAGAATCCTTCATTGTCCCATCATCATGAAACTCCTGATAAGCCTTAGCAACCGAAGACTGATTAGGAATCGTAAACATCCGCATCCAGCGGCCCAAAATCCTCAAAGTATTAACAGCATTAAAAGACTGCGAACCGCCGCTAACCTGCATCACCGCCAAAGTGCGGCCTTGAGTCGGTCTGACGGCCCCAATACTTAAAGGAATCCAGTCAATTTGATTTTTGATAATGCCCGTAATATTGCCGTGCATTTCTGGACTCGACCAAACTTGACCCTCCGACCAAAGGCTCAATTCCCGCAATTCTTGAACCTTGGGATGCGTATCGGGAACGCTGCCGTAAATCGGCAATTCCCGAGGATTGAAAAAACGTACTTCTGCACCCAAATCTTGGATGATTCTAGCCGATTCTTCCGCTAACAAGCGGCTGTAAGAACGCTCTCGCAAAGAGCCGTATAAAAACAGAATTCTCGGTTTGTGCGTGAAATTTCCCATGATACTTTCAATTACAATCTCGAAATCCGTTAGATATTTGTCGGTAAACAGCGACTGCTAACTGCGCGCCCCAAATCGGAGCAACCCAGTAAACCCAGTGGTGTTCCCAAATGTCGCCAATTAATGCCGGGCCGAGCGATCGCGCTGGATTCATGCTCGCTCCGGTAATCGGCCCCATAAATGCAGCTTCTAAGCCTACAGTCAAGCCAATTGCTATCCCCGCAAAACCGATATGAGCGCGCCTGTCAAGTCCCGAACCGAGAATGACAAACATCAGGATAAAAGTTAGAACTGTTTCTAAAATTAGAGACTGCAACCAATTACCGTTAAGAGGGATAGTTGCACCCAGATTTGCCACTTTTCCTAAGCTAATTAGCAGCAGTGCGGAAGCTGCGATCGCCCCCGCACACTGCGCCAAAATGTAAGGTAAAACTTTGTATTTTGGGAAAAACCCGCTCGCCCAAAATCCTAAGGTTACGGCTGGGTTAAAGTGCGCGCCGCTGATATGTGCGATCGCATAAATCATCGCGGCTACAACTGCACCAAATACAAAACTAACGCCCAAATGAGTTACAGAACCACCGCTAATCTTGTTAACCATCACAGCGCCGGTGCCTGCAAAAACTAGAATAAACGTGCCGAGGCCTTCGGCGATCGCTTCTCGGCTGCAATCTCGATTTTCGCCCAAAGCTAACTTTTTTGCTGCTGCACCCATCACTGTCAACTCATTGGTTCAAAACAATCATATCAAAAAAGTTTGATACGTCAACTATCAAGGTTCGTAGTGAGGACTTTAGTCCTTCTTTCTGAGGACTGAAGTCCTCACTACCAACCAATAGGCGTCAACTATCAAGGTTCGTAGTGAGGACTTTAGTCCTTCTTTCTGAGGACTGAAGTCCTCACTACCAACCAATAGCACTTACTTTAGGGGACATAATATTACTTATCAAAAAATATTGATGGGTCAACCCGCCTCAGCACAAGGCCGCGCCGGCAGCATCTGGCTGAAACGGCGGTACTGGGCGAGGTACTCTTCCAGGGCGATAAACTGAGCTAAATTGAGGCTGTAGTAGATCCAGCGGCCTTCTTGGCGGCTGCGAACTAAAGCGGCTTCTTTTAGGGTTTTGAGGTGAAAAGAGAGTTTAGACTGAGGGACTCCCAGCCGATCGCACAATTCGCAAACGCACAATTCCTGTTGCTGCAGCAACTCCAGAATCTGAATCCGCAGGGGGTCAGACAGAGCGTGAAAGCCTGCGGAGACCAGTTTTTGGGAAATCTGAGGTTGTGGAATGCGATCGGGCGCAATTTGAGAATTTTTAAGCATCAATTATAGGAGAAGGAAGAAGGAATAAGGAAGAAGGAATAAGGAAGAAAAGCAACGGTTTCAACAATTAAGAACGTCCTCACCGCCGGCCGCGGTTGCTCTATTAGAATTGAATTGCAAAAGTCCTTTCAATCAAATTTTATGACGATGCTCAGAGCAGCGTCCCACAAGAAAAAAAATTGTGGGATGGCTTTGAGCAGCGTCCTAAGTAATTTTACAATTCAAGTCTATTGTGAAAAAATCCATACAAAACATCATATTTTCTCAAGATTTATCCCAGAAAATTGGTGTATTTAGCATCAATAAATCCTTGGGAATCGATATTACTTCGGATTCTGTACCCGCGCCGGCACATCAGTCAATCCGGCTTTTTGCATCAGCGAAATCACGCCTACAGATAGAACCCCACCAATCACTACCCCGACAACTATCAGAATCAGAAAGAATTTTTGGAGAGTTTTTTTAGTAGCTGGGTGGTACTGTCTCGGCAATTCTTCACCTCGATCGTCAAGTTGTTGCTCTAAGGGGTCTAGCGGATTGGATGGATTTGAGTTAAAAGGATTTGGCGCTTGATTCATGGCTAGTGATGGTTAAAGGATGTAAACAACTATTTTAACTTGCGATTTGCCGTCGCAGCTTACATCATACATTCTGATTTTACTCAAGCCTCGATAAAATTTATTAAGATACCGAGGATTTTAGCAACATTATTGATAAAATATTCGTCTGTGTCAATCTCGATCGCAATTCCTTCTAGCTGAAAGAATTTCCAGATACTCCCAGTTGTCACAACTCCATAAATTGTCTGAATGTCATTTTCTTGACGCTGGTTAAATATTTGCGCTGCAATGGTTTCTGCCATGCACTGCCCCAAGCCGGATTGAATGTTGTCGTTTTTGGCTTCAACCAAGGCGATAACAGGGGATTCGATGACTAGCTGTTCGGGCGATCGGCTAATGAGAAAATCGCAATAACCGCTCAAACCCCTGGCAGGGTCTACATTAAACTCTCTACCTGAAAATAAACTCATCCGTTCCGGCAGCCGTTTTTAAATTTCCACTAATATCGGCGCGACAATTAGTTCGGAGCGAGCTTTGTCGGAATTAATCTCTAGTGCTAAAGGTAGATTGAATTGCAAAGTTTCTTGCAAAAAAATGCTGGGTTCTATTTCGGGGATGTCGGCAAACAAGCCAACCCTCCTAGTAAAAGTTATGCCAAAATTTGTCTTAATTTGTTCGAGGCTAAATTGACTGTATGGCATTTAACTCCCTCTTCCAACACAATCAAAAAACTTCTCGCCCTCATTCCTGGCCTGGAAAAACCTCTGCGTTTATCTGTGTTTATCTCCCCTGCATCTGCGGTTGTTCTATCAATCAAAGATTTAGGCAATTCAAGTCTAATAACTTGTTTAAAACATCCCAAAGAGGGCTGGGCGGGTTTATCTGATTCTACTGCTTTTACAGATTTTTGGTGAACCCGCCTCTAAAAAATTTTAGGCTTCTGTTTTCTCTAAGCGATTGAGAGAAAATGTTGCGGCCTCAGCTACTTGAGAATTTTTATCTTTTTCTAAGTATTTCAAAGCCGAAACGCTCTTCACACTCGGCAAATGCCCCAAAGCTTCAGCCAGCCTCTGCCGGATCAGCCAATCTTCTGACTGAGCAAAGTTGAGGATGCGATCGATCGCGCCCATGTCCTTAATTTCCCCCAAAGCCGAAATTGCCGCCTGCTGGATCACCACTTGCTCGCAGTCGAGAGCTTTCAGCAGCACGTCGCGAGCCCGGGGATCTTTGAGATTTCCCAGAGAAACAGCAGCACTGAAGCGCACCAGCCATTCTGTATCCTCATAAAAAGCGCGCACCAAAGCCTCAAAAGCTCTGATATCTTCCAGATAGCCCAAAGCACCCGCAGCGTCAGCACGAATGCCGTAATCCGGGTCTGTTTCTAGCAATTTGACTAGAATGGGATAGCATTCTGCTGTCGGTTTGACACCGAGAGCAAACACAGCCATCGATCGCACTTGCAAACTTTCGTCGTTCAACACCTTTTTAATCAAAGGTACCGCCGTTTCAGCCGGCACGTTCCGCAAGTTTGCCAAAGCCACCATGCGATCGGCTGAGTTTTCGCTTTCTAACTTGGCTGCAATTTGCTCTAAGCTTAAAGTTGTCATTATGGGTAGATTTTGTAGTAAAACTTTACATTCTGCTTATTTTGATTATAGGCGGGTCTCAGGAAAAAAGCAGGCAGTAAAAACCGCCCCAGGATTTGAGCTCAGTGAAATTACGGATTAGTGAGAGTATTAATCTAAAGCTCAAATTGCATGAAAATAATAAATGAGCAAGTCTATTATTTAAAATTCAACCACAGGCGAGGTGTTTGGGCCGTTCCCTAAGGCTTTGCCCGATTGTTATACCATTTACACAAAATAATGCAAATCGAGGGAAGCTCCAAACCCTTATGCAATAAGCTATTCCCCATCGAAAATCAAAAATAGAAAATGGTATTAGCCGTTCTCCGATCACCTGCAATTAACTATGCCCTTTTATCACCCGCCCTTTTACTCCTCAGCCTTAGAACAAGCGATCGACCGCTACCCCCTAACAGCCGGGCCAGAAACTTCCCTAGCAGTGGCGATCGCCCTGATGAGTCAGTTGCAAAACAGTTGTCCCCTAGTCAAAGGGCCTTTATCCTCAGACAAGGGGGCGATGAGCGAATCAGCCGCGCCGGACAAGGTGCGGGCCCGCTGCGTCCTCGTCGTGCAGAACCAGCAGACTATCACCACAGGCAACTTATCCGAAAACCCCAGTCGCGGGCTGTTAATCGGCATACTAACCCCCGCCGACTTAGTGAGGCTGATTGCTTCTGGCAAAATAAACAGCCTGCAAAAAGTAGCCCTCCACAAAATACCAATTGCCGAAGTCATGTCCCCGGTGTCGGTTTCCCTCACAGAATCCGACGATCAAGACGTGTTTACCGCTTTATCGTTATTTCGCCAGCACCGAATTCGCTATTTGCCTATTGTCAATCAATTCCGGCACTTGGTAGGAGTGCTGACGCGGGAAAGAATTCGCCAAGTATTGCAGCCTTCCAACATTCTCAAATTGCGGCGGGTAGCAGAATTGATGACTACGCCAATTACAGCGCCCCACACCGCCTCGCTGCTGAGCATCAGCGAACTGATGTCCGAGCATCAAGTCAGTTGCGTAGTCATTACAAAAAACAAAGAATTAACAATGGAGAAGCCCAAAGAGGACTCTACCTCGGTTTTTCATTATTCCTTTCACCAACCTTTAGGAATTGTTACCGAATACGACATCGTGCAGGCGCAGTATCTAGAACTAAATTTCGAGCAAACCCCAGCTCAAAAAGTCATGAGAACTCCCCTGCAATTTCTGGAACCTTCCGATTCCCTGTGGACGGCGCACAAACAAATGCAGCAGCAACAAGTGCAGCGGTTGGTGGTGTGCGGCGGGCGCGGAGAACTGTTGGGAATTATTACTCAAACCAGCTTGCTCAGAGTCCTCGATCCGACAGAAATGTACCGAGTTGTCAAACAGTTGCAGCAGTCGGTTTATCAACTGCAATCGGAAAAATTGGAACTGCTGCAAAGCCGCAATGCTAAATTGGAACAGCAGGTGCGCGAACGGACTGCCAAACTCCACGAACAGGTGCAGCGCGATCGGCTGTTAACTCAAATTTCCTTCCGAATTCACCAATCCTTAAACCTAAACGAGATTCTCCACGCCAGCGTCGATGAAGTCCGGCAAGTTTTGCAAGCCGACAGAGTGGCGATCGTGCGTTGGGAATCGAGCAATTGCGGCATTTTTGTGGCAGAATCCGTTGCCCCCAACTGGTCTTCTATCTTGGGAGAAATGATGCCAGACAATATTTGGCAGGAAGATGCCTTTGCGATCGAACAGGAGATTTATGCCGTCCCAGACATCGACAAAGCTAGTTTGAGTGCGGAAAAATATGCGCGCTTTCAGCAAGCGCAAATCAAAGCTTATTTGATTGTACCAATTTTGCAAGACGGCAATTTGTGGGGGATGATGTGCGTCCATCAGTGTTCCAAACCCCGGAAGTGGCAGGCTTCGGAATTGGATTTGCTGCTGCAACTGGCAACTCAAATCGCGATCGCCATTCAGCAAGCCCAACTCTACCAGCAAGTACAAAATCTCAACACCGACCTCGAACGCCAAGTCCAAGAACGCACCGCCCAATTGGAACAAAAAGTGCAGGAACTCCAGCATTTAAACATTCTAAAAGATGAATTTCTCAGCACGGTTTCTCACGAACTGCGGACGCCTTTATCTAATATGAAAATGGCTATTCATATGCTGAGAATTTCTCCCACACCAGACAGGCGCCAGATTTATTTAGAAATTTTAGAAACAGAATGTACTAGAGAAACCGATTTGATTAATGCTTTGCTCGATTTGCAGCGCCTCGAAGCAGCAACTTGTCCGATCGACCTCGAACCAGTAAACTTAGCAGTCTGGCTGCCTACAATTATCGACCCGTTTTACACCCGCGCCCAGAACCGCCACCAGCATTTGCGAGTAGAGTGCGATCGCCAACTCCCCACGATCAGTTCCAACCGCGCTAGTTTGGGACGAATTTTAGCAGAACTGCTCAACAATGCCTGCAAGTATACTGCCAATGACGGCGAAATATCTTTGAAAGTTGAGTGCATCAAGGGAGACGGGGAAAAAGAAGGAAGCGGCAAAAATTCCGCACAAGCAAGTGTTAGGGCTTCGGAAATTCAATTTACATTCAGTAACCAATCTTCCATTGCGATCGAAGAATTGCCTCGAATTTTCGATAAATTTTATCGAGTTCCCAACGCCGATCCCTGGAAACAAGGAGGTACAGGTTTGGGTTTAGCTTTGGTTCAAAAACTTGTGGAACAGTTACAGGGAAAAATTGAGGTTGAAAGCAGCAAGGGCTGGACTAATTTTACCGTCACATTTCCTACCAAGCCAGATACAAATTAGTCCGCCACTAGCCGATTTTAGATTTGAGATTTGAGATTTTAGATTGACTTGCAGCATTGAATCTGGGAAGTTGAACAGGAGTCTAAAATTTTGGGGTGGGTTCATCTTGTTTACTCTGATGATACCAAATCCGGGTTTACTACCCCCTTTTATTGGTAGCTAATTTTTCCCAATCTCCCCGTCTCTCTGTCAAAAAATAGAGATAGGGGTTATTTAACCCAGATTTACCAGAAAGAATTGGTTTAATATCATGTCCGATCGAACGATTACAATAAGATTGGTTCGTAGTGAGGACTTTAGTCCTTCATTTGCAAGGACTAAAGTCCTCACTACAAACCTTTTTATTACTGGCGATCGACCGGACATGATATAAAGCCTCTGCCTTTTAAGGAGATATTAAAATCCGACTATTCATTACTCCAATCCTCGGACTTCTAGGTAGAGGTCGCCCTCAATTGTCAACTGTCAACCCAACGACTGCGCTCGGGGGCAAGCTGTTAACAGTTAACTGTTAAATGTTAACTGTTAACTGTTAACTGTTAACTGTCATAGCAAGTCTGGGTTATTCACCCCCTTTATAAATTGTAGGGTGCGTCGCTCGTTTAATCTCGATCGTAAGCGAGAGTTGTTCCTAGCGACGCACCCTAGGATCTCTGTTAACTGTTAACTGTCACAGGTCAACTGTCAACTGAATCTCATTCTTTTTTGGGAGCTAGTTTGCGGATGCCAGACGGTACTGGTGTCAAATTCAAATATTCATGTTTATCTTCCACAAGTGATGATGATTTAGATATTTGATACTTCTTGCCTTTGGTAGGGTGATTAGCCACGGTGCCCAAGCAGGGTATGCCAAAATTTTCTAATTGACTGAAAACTGTTTTGACTACAGAAAACTTCACCTGGCGAACTGATACAACCATCAGTATTCCATCTGTGCGCGCCGCCAAAAAATTCGTATCTTTACTATCAACCAGCGGTGGCGTATCGTAAATAACTAAGTCAAATGTGGCGTGCAGTTCTTCCATTAAATACTGCATTTGAGATGAGGCCAGCCGTCTGGCAGTACCGGGGACAGGAAGACCGGCAGTTAATACAAAAAGATTCTCTGCTAGGTGCGATCGCTGGATAATTTCATCCGGTTCATTTTTATTTTCGAGCAAGTTGCTCAATCCATTGACATTAGGCAGTTCCAACAGCCTGTGCAGGCTGGGTGAATGCAAGTTCGCGTCTACCAACAGCACTCGCTGACCCGCCAGCGCTGCCACGTGGGCTAGATTTAAAGCAACGGTAGATTTGCCTTCGCCAACTGTAGCCGAACCAACTACCAAAGAGCTAATCGTTCGATTTGAAGAAAGAAAGCGGATATTAGTATAAAGAGAGTCAAAAGCTTCTATAAATTCCGAAGCATTTTTATGATTCCCCTGTTTGCCTTCAAGATAAGCATAGGCATTAGCAATAGAAGGCGGAAATTTTTTAGCATTTTTGTCACGAGGAATTACTCCCAATAAAGGCGCATCAAACGCATCTTTAATGTCATCAGCACAGTAGAAAACATTGCGGATTTTTTCAATAAGAATAGCCGCTCCCAGACCTAACACGAGTCCTCCAAAAATCCCCATCACAAAGTTGTTTGTACTTTTCGATGCCACTGGAATGTATTTGCCTGTTTTGATATCTTTGGGGATTTGGGGTTGAGAAATAACTTCCCAAGGTACTTGGCTTTGGGCTGCTTGGACGCGCAGAGTTTCCCGCTGAGTTAAAAGTTGCTGGCGGCTGGTGGAAGCTATGTCTAATTGCTGTTGCAGTTCGTTGTAGCGACGAGCTACAATCGGAAAATCTCTTACTTTTCGGGTCAAATCTTCTTTACTTTGGGCGATCGCCTGACTGCGAGCTTCTAAGACTTGAACTTGGTTCGCAGTATCCACCAATTGTTTGATCAAGCCTATGCGAATCGAGTTTTGAAAATTCTGAACTTTAGAATTGGCTTGAGAGCCTACCAAATTTTGTCCCAAAATGCGATCGGTTTGCTTGTTGAGCAAAGCTACTAAATTTGCCCGCTTGCGCTCTAAAGCTTCCACTATAGGGTTAGCAGATTTAAAACGAGCTGTTTCTACAGCAATCTGACCTTCTACTTCCTTAACCTTGGTCAGCAACTCTTTGTATTGAGGTTCTTCGCTTAAAGCTGAAGCGGCAATAGCTTCATTTGGTGTAAAATCCAATTGTTTTTGCAAGTTAGCGTACAGCATTTTCTGTTCCTGTAGCAGCCTTTGAGTTTCTAACTCTAAAGTTTCTATAGCCCGAACTTGCGCGATCAATTGCCCGCCTTGTTCTTTAGGATCGGTAATTTTTTGCTGCTGCTGTATCATCTGTAACTCAGACTTCAGGTCATTTACGCGCTTGTTGAGTCCCGGAAGCTGGTTTTCAATAAAATTAACACCTTGACCAATGCGAGTCTTGCGTTCGTCAAGGCTGTACTTTAAATATTTCTTTTTAGTTTCTTGTAAAACGAACTCAACTAACTCAGGGTCTTGCCCCAGGAAACGAACTTCCAAAATTTTAGTTTGCGTCAACTCATTTTCTCCGAGGCGCAACACGAGTAATCCTTTTTTAAGAAGTTCCTCGGTCATTTCTGGATATTTTTGTTGGACTTGTTTGGTAATAGCCGACAGCATCTGAGGGCTCTGGAGAATTTGAAGCTGAGTTGGATAGTCCAAACTAAAAAATTCTCGATTAGGCACTCCACCCCCCTCACCGCGATTGGCGAGGGCAGATGCGTCGGTAAGTCTTGCCTCAGTTGTCACGGGTTCCACCAGTATCCGAAAATCGCCTTGATATGTTTTCTTGCCTCCCTTGACCTTATAATAAACTCCACCGCCTGCTAGAGCTACAATCGCAATGATAACTAGGGCTTGTCGCCCAAAAGTCCTGAACAAGGGCTTGAGATTCAATCCTTTCTGAGGCGGCCCGCTTACTTCTTCTCCCTCGTCAACGGGAAATTGCTGCACCTGTCTGCTCTGGTTGCTAATTGGTACGATATGAGCGTCCTGTTCTTTTTCCATGTTGACCTCTTTCATATTGTTTTGGTAAAATCAGCTTGGTTCTGCGAGCCTTCTGGTTGATACTTTCACCCTTGACTTCAGGATATCACAGGAGATTCTGGGTTGGTTGGTTCTATTTCCTGCCCATAGTTCTCACTACTTTCACATAGTATACAAAAATAACTAAATCCATAGGTTGTGCCGGCTGCAAAAGTTATTTTACTAACCTAAGAGAGAGTTGTCTCCAACTGTATTTCTGTCGGCTGTGTTCTGCTTGTATTCCTGGTTTGTCGGTTACTGTGCCAAGTTTTTCTGGTATCTCTGAGCTTCACCGCAGCTCGCGCCATAACTTTACCAAAATTTTACAATTTCCCGTCACACCTGGGCCGCCGATCGCGCTGGTATTGCCTTGTCATTTCTGCCATTTTTGCGATCGCCACCAATAGCTGCACTACCTGTTAACTTACCCGCTTTCCCGATCGGCTAAAAAGTTTTGGATTTTCCACGTAGATATAATAATTAACACCATTGGGCCGATTTGTGGAACGACAAGTAATCCAATCAATTTCCGACAAAAATCTTTCTTTATCTTTTAATTGTCAACTTTTTGAAGATTTGGATGACTGTTTAACTTTACATAATTAAACTGCCGGACAATCATATCACAAACCGAGTTCAATAGTGGGTAAACGACATAAAAATTAATATTTTGTGATTGCAAAGTCGATCGACATTTGGAAAAACTCAAGGCTTCTAGATTTTGCTACCGGGCGGATGGCGCTGGGCGATGCGATGTTTTGTCGCAGAAACACGGGGTTTCTGGGCTTTTCCACAATTGCTAAAACCATCGCTGCGATTCGCCCATCCGACTATGAGAGCTATAGCAATACTAACGGGAAACGCGCAACGGGCTGTTTTTTTTTCGACAAACCGATGATATCATGTCCGATCGATTGACCCTAATAAGCAAGGTTTGTAGTGCGGACTTCAGTCCGCAACCGAAGAGCGGACTGAAGTCCGCACTACAAACTGATGGTAATCAACCGGACATGATAGGAAAGAAGTTTAGGACACCTTCGTAAGAAAATACAAATGGTTGGCAAGCGTTCTAATTATTGTTCGGGAATATCGCCCGGATAAGCTGTTGGCAATTGTGTTTTTTTTAGGCTGATTATAATTCAATACGGTTTACTTAAGACTATTTATGCCCCGGAGATCCCCCTCGCATCCCCCTGATTGTCGGGGGACTTTAAGAGCTTTCTTATCCCCCCCTTATTAAGGGGGGTTAGGGGGGATCGATCTTAAGTGAACCGTATTGGATTAGAATTGCATTGCCTCAATCTTTGATTGAGAGGAAAACCGCCGAGCGACGATGATGAATTTCATGATAGGAGAGCGCATGAATGCAATCAAAGTCTATTAAAGCTTAGTGATTTTGTGCTTTTTTTTCTCGAAGTTTCAACAAAATTTCTGCGTGAACTTCGCGGGTAATCGGATAGAAATAGGTGAGAATCATGCCGCAAATTAAAGCAATTGTGGGCAGCGGCCCGATCGCAACTCGAATCGCGAACAGTGCAGAATCCGGCTGTACGGGTGCAGCCTCTCCCTGAACAGTGGCAAGAAATCCAGCTTGTTCTAATGCTTGGCCTACCAACCACAAGCCGATCGCCAAACCAATTTTTTGCAGCAAAACCATAAACGAATAGAACACGCCTTCGCGTCTTTCGCCTGTTTGGAGTTCGTCGAGTTCAATCACATCCGGTATCATCGACCAAGGTACGAGATAAGCAGTGGAAACTCCCACACCTGCCATAACTGCTAACAGGTACATCTGAACTACTTGTCCGGGTTGCAGGAAAAACAGTCCGGCTTGGGCGATAATCCACAAACTCATGCCCATAAAATAAACGGCTTTTTTGCCATATCGCTCGCTAACTCTACTCCAAACAGATAACATGGCGAGTGCGGTGCCTTGAACTGCGATCGCAGTTTGGGTAAAAGTGGCTGGTGGCAGATTCATCCAGTTGATGACAAAGTAGGGCAAAATCGAAGCAGTTAATTGCACTCCCAGCCAAGAACAGAGGTAAATTCCAATTACGTACAAAAAAGGGCGATTGTTAAATGCAATCCGCAACTGTTCTGCGATCGGCAAAGAGGTAGAATTGTCTTCTAGAGGATTTTCTTGCAATTGAGAGAGGACGTGTTTGCGGGTTCCGAAAAAGCACCAGTACAAAGGCAATACTGAAATTACGGTACAGAGTGCGCCTAATATTATGTATTTTTGGATGTCATCTTTAACTAAGGCAAAGATAATTTGGGCGATAATTAACGATAAAATGCTGCCGCCGATCGAGAAAGTAAACCGGAAACTGTTAAGGCTAGTGCGTTCGTTGTAGTCTTGGGTTAATTCTGGGGTGAGGGCGGTGTAAGGCAGGTTGACGGCGGTGTAGGCGGTGTTAAACAATATGCCGATCGCCACATAGTACCAAAATAGTATCGTAGGATCTTTGCTGGGCACAATCCACTGCAAAAAGAAGAAGATCCCGAAAGGAATTGCGCCGTAAACCATCCAAGGATAGCGGCGGCCCCAGGGGTGAGAGGTGCGATCGCTCAGAACCCCCACAATCGGGTCATTTACGGCATCCCAAACCTTGCCAATTAGCAAAATGTTACTAGCAGTCCCCGCAGCCAAACCCGCCACGTTGGTAAAGAAAAACAGCAGGAAAAATACCAAAACATTCGCAGTAATTGCGGGGCCTAGGTCTCCCGCGCCGTATGCTAACTTTGTGGAGAAGCTGAGTTTTTTGGTTTGGGGGTTGTCGGCGGCCCTTTCAGGGGGGGAAGTGTTGCTCATAAACTTTGATTTCGGGATTTTTGGGCGATCGCAGTCTTTCCAGTAGGAGTATAACTCGCGCTACGCTGTAATACTAAGTTTTTTTTGGGCGATCGGGACTTTCCTGAAGAATTGGTAATTGGTAATTGGTAATTGGTAATTGAATAGTAGGGGCGGGTTTCACCAACAATCTTTAATGAGTACCAACAATCGAAATAAACCCGCCCCCACCCAGCGACAACAATCTTTAATGAGTACCAACAATCGAAATAAACCCGCCCCCACCCAGCGACAGAAACTCGATCGCACATTTTCAAATTTCCCAAAAAGGTCAATCGCCCATGGATAAATTACGTAGGGGCGCCTTTAACCAGCAACATTTATCTGTAGCCCCCCAAATCAATAAACCCGCCGCCTAACTATACAAATAACTCCCTTAAGGAAACAATCGCCCTACCTGAACTTCTATTTCGGGAAATGCCAACATTGACAAAATTCCATATTCATCAAATATAGTTTCTTGTCGGTAATTTCCCCCCACAGGTTCGCGAAAAACATAAACTTGCCGCGTGTTAACATCAAGTATCCAATAATCAGCAATTCCCGCCTCAGCATAAACCCGTGCTTTGCGGTTGCGGTATGTTTCTAAAGTCGTGTCAGCTACTTCTACCAACAACAAGATGTTAGCGGGGGCGGGATGAAAATCTTGGTACAGCCGAATGTCGATTTGCACGACAGCAATATCCGGTTCAGGTTCGGAATTTGCGCTCAGAGTAACGGGGTCTTGGATGCGAATTAAAGCGAGTCCTGCTAGCAGATTTCTCAGATAGTCTGCCGCACAGAGATTAGTTGCAGCATGGGGAGGATTTTTAGCACTCATTGAAACAATTTGTCCGTCAATTAATTCGACTCGTTCATCTGGATCGAGAATACCCGTTTCGGTCATGCGGCGGTATTCGTTTACAGTCCACAAGCGTACATCTGTTGCAGTCATTGCCCTATTTCCTGTTATAATTGGCGAAAAATTGACGGTGGCAGGATTTCTGACGTAGTTGCAACTAGGAAGTTGAATTTTTTAATTTTGTGAATTATTCAATCTCAAATCCCCAATCTCAAATCCCCAATCTCAAATTACTAGGTTAGCAATCTAGATTTGGCGGTAATTGCTCCTACACACCACAAAATAGCATTGACAATTTCCGAACGCTGGATGTCTTCTTCAGCTAAAAAACTGGCAAACTCTTCTTCAATATTCAAGTGGTCTGCAAAAGCATAAAGCACGCGCTTGTACTCTGTGGGCATCGGTGTTAATGTGGCTTTAACTAAATTTAACAGCGCGTTCAAACAGTTAAGCATAGTCCCTGATTCGTCATCAATATCTTCTGCATCGAGCAAGTACAGGGTTTCTGCTATGTCGCAAATAGCATCTATTTGTGTTGGCGGCTTTCCCAGTTCGCTGACATCGATATCGCAAAGTTTGAGAGCGTTAATTGCTAGTTCTGGACGGGTAAAAAATACAAGTTGACCGCCGGCTACTAAAGGCGGTTCTTCTTCTCCACAGACGATGAGAGTATAGAGATTCGGTACTTCGGTGTCGGGGTCGATGCGGAAACCGAACAGCCGCAGCAATTTTTCTTGATTTGGGTTGGCTGTTTGCAGTTTTGTTGCGAAAAGTTTTGATTGTGACATGATTTTTTAATGGCGATCGAATTAATGCTATTAAACCCGATTTCTATGCAAAATCGGGGCGGGAGTGAGACATCTACAAAGAAACTGGGTTAAAAAAGCAAGTTTTGTGCTACAAGTTTTGCTGGATGATGTCGCAGCATTCAGCGACGGTTGCTCTTTTTTCCATGGCTGCGACTAGGGCTTCGTAAGCGGATTGATGGCTTTCGATTAGGGTTTTTGCTCGCAGGGAACCCCAGTTTTGTTTGAGTTGAATTTCGGAAATAGGACGGCGCATTTGTGTTAAAATTGCGCTAATTTTTGTGCGGTCTTCTGCTCCTCCTCGGGCGTTGCCGTAAACAACTTTTTCGGCGACTATTCCTGCCATCCACACGGTGCAGTATTGGTCTAAAAGTTGGACGGAAAGTGTGCCGTTTTCGAGTTGAGATGCTAGTTGTTGGTCTGCAAATCGAACGCCGCCTTGGGCTGTTTGTCCTTGTTTGAATGCTTCAAGGGCGTTGAGGGCGTAGCTGGTGATGGGAATTCCTAACAGGTGGGCGACGAGGAAGTGTCCGGCTTCGTGGTGGAGGATGCGATCGCGCTTTTCTTTAGAACTTCCCCCCAGCAAATCTACTAATATTGTACCGCCTTGACCTTGCCACTGGAAAGTGTCCAGGGTGGCTAGCCCCAACAGGCAAAAGGTGGCGATCGCAGGTACGGCCTCTGGTAGGTTGAATAGGGGGCCCAATAATATGGAAACGGTGATGGCGAAGATAGAAATAGCGATAATATTCAAAGAAGTGTCTTTCATAATTGGGAATTGGTAACTGGGAATTGGTAACGGGTAATTGGTAACGGGTAATTGGTTTTTGAGGTAAACTCAGGTACGATCGCGCGATCGCGAAAGCCGCCGTGTCCGGTCGATCGCAGTACCGGGACTTCCGACAAAAAACATCATCTTCCAGTTTGACTGAAATTTGCAGGTCGGAAGCCACCAATCTTAAAAAGATATTAAAATAAATCAAAGTCAAGTAAAAGTGTTAGTGGAATCCTTCATGTCAGTTTTGGCAGCGATCGCAGTTTTAGGTATCTTGATTGTCGTTCACGAACTCGGCCACTTCTTGGCGGCGAGACTTCAACACATTCACGTCAACCGCTTCTCCATCGGTTTCGGGCCCATCCTGTGGAAGTACCAAGGCCCGGAAACTGAATATGCCCTCCGCGCCTTTCCCCTGGGAGGTTTCGTGGGTTTCCCGGATGACGATCCAGACAGCACTATTCCCCCCAATGACCCGAATTTGCTGCGAAATCGCCCCGTGATCGATCGGGCGATCGTCATTAGTGCAGGAGTAATTGCCAACTTAATTTTTGCTTACTTCCTGCTGCTGGTGCAATTAACCACCGTTGGCGCGCCCTCCATGAACTACCTACCGGGAGTTAAAGTCCCGGAAGTCGCTGCGGAAGTTAGTTCGGCGGCATTCCAAGCGGGAATTCGATCGGGCGACATTGTTCTGTCCGTTGATGGCAAGGAATTGGGCGCTTCCCGCGAAGCAATCAAATCTTTAGTCTCAGCAATCCAAGATCGTCCCAACCAACCCCTGGCGCTAGAAATTCAGCGCCAAGAACAAAAATTTGTGGTGACAGTTACTCCCGAATTGTCCCCCGACGGTAAAGGTAAGATTGGCGTGCAGCTAACTTCTAACGGTACCGTCGTGCGGCAGCGAGTCGGAATTGTAGAGGCATTTAGCAAGGCCGCGACTGAATTTGAGCGGATTGTAGTGCTGACGGTAGAAGGTTTTGGGCAATTAGTTAGCAATTTCAGCCAGACTGCTGAAAAGTTGTCCGGGCCCGTGGCAATTGTGGCCGCTGGTGCAGGGATTGCGCGATCGGATGCTGCGAATTTGTTTCAGTTTGCGGTATTAATTAGTATAAATTTGGCTGTGATTAATATCTTGCCTTTGCCTGCTTTGGACGGCGGTCAGCTAGCTTTTCTGTTAATAGAAGGACTGCGGGGCAAGCCTCTGCCAAACCGCATTCAAGAAAATGTGATGCAGACTGGTTTGGTGCTGTTGTTGGGTTTGGGAATTTTCTTGATAGTTCGCGATACTGCTAATTTGGCGGGCTTTGATTTGATGCGAACTCTTCGGCAGCAGTAGTCAGTTGGCAGTTGACAGTTGACAGTTGGCAGTTGATTGTTGGCAGTTTTCAGCAGTCATTAGTCATTACACAACTGATGACTGCTGAGCAATATAAATTAACCAGTAAATTAGGAGAAATAGCAATGGTCACACAACTGCAATCTCCCGAAAAAGCAAAGATTATCTATCCAGATGATAACGGCGAACCAATGTCAGATAATACCGAACAGTTTAGATTGATCGTGTGGATCAAAGAAAATTTAGAACTGTTATTTGCCAGCCGGGCTGATGTTTTTGTAGCGGGAAACTTACTGTGGTATCCAGTAGAAGGAAACAACAAAATTTCTCAAGCGCCAGATGCGATGGTAGTCTTCGGAAGACCGAAAGGTTATCGAGGCTCCTACCAACAATGGAATGAAGAGAACATTGTGCCGCAAGTGGCGTTTGAAATTTGGTCGCCGGGAAATCGGCTGACTCCGATGCTGCAAAAACTGAGATTTTACGAACAGTACGGCGTAGAAGAATATTATCTGTACGATCCGGCTAATGTGGATTTAACTATATGGGAGCGCCGAGAGGAACGATTAGAACCAATCGAACAAGTCAACGGCTGGGTAAGTCCAAGAATGGGAGTGCGGTTTCAACTATCAGAAACTGAACTGCAAATATTCAGGCCTGATGGAACACCGTTTGTGAGTTTTGTGGAACTCGCTCAACTTCGAGAACAAGCAGAATTAAGAGCCGAACAAGAACGGCAAAGGGCCGAACAAGAACGGCAAAGAGCCGAACAAGCAGAAACCATGTTGGAGCAAGAACGATCGCGCTCGCAAGCTTTAGAAGCTCGGCTCCGAGACATGGGAATTGACCCCAATCAGTTGTAAATGACTAATATCAAGTTCGATCGATTGACCGCAATAAGTAAGGTTCGTAGTGCGGACTTCAGTCCGCTCTCATGCGGAGAACTCAAGTCCGCACAGATCCGTTTTTGTTATGGTAATCGACCGGACATGATATAATATCAAGTTCGGTCAATCACTGATGACTAATGACTAATGACGTTCGCTCTTCTGGGACAGCACGAATGACTGATGACTAATGACTGATAACTAATGACTAAAAAGTTAAGTTTAAAACAAAAATCGCTCGAAATTCTAATTCGCCTCAAACGGCTGTATCCAGAAGCCCCTTGCACTCTCAACTATGAAACTCCGGTGCAGTTGATGGTGGCGACGATTCTGGCGGCTCAGTGTACGGATGAGCGAGTAAATCTGGTAACGCCGGCGTTGTTCGATCGTTTCCCGGATGCGGAGGCTTTGGCAAATGCTGATTTGGATGAATTGGAGCGTCTGGTGCGATCGACTGGTTTTTACCGGAATAAGTCTAAAAATATTAAAGCTGCTTGTTGGGCGATCGTCAACAAATTCAACAATCAAGTACCGCAGCAAATGGAACTGCTGCTAGAATTGCCCGGAGTCGCGCGCAAAACGGCTAATGTAGTCCTCGCCCACGCTTTTGATATTCACCAAGGCGTGACGGTAGACACTCACGTCAAGCGTTTGAGTCAGAGGTTGGGATTGACTGAACACGCCGATCCGATTCGGATCGAGCGGGATTTGATGCTATTGTTGCCGCAGCCGGATTGGGAAAATTGGTCAATTCGGTTAGTTTATCACGGTCGGGCGGTTTGTAATGCGAGAAAGCCGATTTGCAATATTTGCGAACTTGCCGATTTGTGCCCTTCTGCTAATAGTTAGATTTTCCACTAATGTCAGGGACAGGCTTTCCGGCCTGTTCCACAATTAAGGCATAGATCCCCCCTAACCCCCCTTCCCAAGGGGGGAACCAGAAATAAATCAAAGTCCCCCTTCTTAAGGGGGATTTAGGGGGATCTCGCAAGAGGATGTGAACGAGATATCTAAAAGTTTTTCAGCTTAAGTTGACACCAATAGCATCTTGCCTGTTACCAAAAATCTTGTCAACAAAAAAAGTAATGAAAATAAAAGCGATCGCAAATCACCAAAATATAGTAAAATAGTAGATTGTGATTTATCTAAGGATATCAACAGATTATGGCTAAAAAGAGCATGGTCGAGCGCGAGAAAAAGCGCCAAAGACTCGTAGACAAGTACGCTGACAAGCGCGAAGACCTGAAAGAGCAGTTCGACCAAGCAGCGAACCAGATGGACAAAATGGCGATTCACCGCCAACTGCAACAGCTACCCCGCGGCAGTTCGCGGACTCGCTTGCGGAACCGCTGCTGGGCAACTGGTCGCCCCAGAGGTTACTACCGCGATTTCGGACTGTCTCGCAACATGATGCGAGAAATGGCCCACGAAGGTCTTTTGCCCGGTGTTGTGAAGTCTAGCTGGTAGTACGAAGAAAGAAGGAAGAAGTTCGGCAACGGATTTTTTAACGGATTTAAAGGATAGAAGAAAGAAGGGTTTAGTTATCTAATAGAGAGGGAAGAAGGAAGAAGGAATGAAGAAAAAACTTATGCATAATCAGTAAGATTATATTTGGGGTTTATTTTTGTTTCAGATTTCAGCTAAAACCTCCTTCTTGCTTTTTCATTCTTACTTCTTACTTTTTCCTGCTTCTTTCTGACTGACATCCGTTACATCCGTTACCAAATCCGTTGCCGAACCTTCTTGCTTCATTGGCCGCAGCATTTATCGATACCGAGACTTTCGAGTAATAAGTCGCTGACGGCGTTGGCGATCGCAAATTCGCCGTAAAAGCTTTTAGAAAAATCATAGGCCTGCATTTCGGTGACGATCGCAATTACGAGGCTGCCCAAGTCGTTTTCGCCTTCCATGCGCTGGCGGAGGTAGATTTGGGCGGCTCTTTTAGCTATTTGCTGGTTGGCGGCTTCTGGGATAAACTCGGAGTCTAGCCAAGCAAGGAGTGTTTCTTGGAGCCATTGGCCTTCTTGCTCGGGGTTTTGGGCGGGCGGTAAAGTAATAGGTTCGATGGTTTCAGACATGATTATTCCTAATTGCTAATGTTGACGAATGAAAAGTTAGCGGACAAATGACAACTGATAAATTTATGCAATATGATATACCGTCAATTATACAGGGATACGCGCAAGGCTACTTCTTGATGGCCAATGACGGCGAGGAGAGTTTGGGGTGGTATTCCAGCCGCCAGCGGGCGCTGATTCCGCTGGATGAGAGATTTACCTATCCGCGATCGCTGCGCCGCCAAATCAATCAAAATCGGTTTTCGGTGGCTGTAAACCGCGATTTTGGGGCGGTGGTTGAGGGTTGTGCCGATCGAGAAACAACTTGGATTTCTAAGGAGCTCAAGCAGATTTACTGGGGTTTGTATGAGGCCGGTTGGGCCTACAGCTTCGAGACTTGGTACGGCGACGAATTGGCGGGCGGTATTTTGGGATTGTCTATAGGTGGCGCATTTATCGGGGAATCGATGTTTTACCGAATTCCCGAGGGCTCTAAGGTGGCGATGGTGAAGTTGGTGGAGAGATTGCGCGATCGATCTTATCTACTTTTCGACGCCCAAATGAACAATCCGCACTTGGAAAGATTCGGAGCATATACTGTTAAGGAAAAACTGTACAACACTATTTTACAAGAAGCTTTAAAACGCCGCTGCTCGCTATTTTGACAGCTTTGAGCTAATCAGGACTCAATTCCGCGACTGCAAACCACTTTTATTATGGATAATTAACCGGATATGATATTATCTCTTTGTGCTTGGGAGTTTTTGCGGCAATTTGAAAAACAAAAAACGATTGAATTAGATGGTTTGATTCAAATTTTTCGGGAACACTGGCGAGATGAGTCCTGGCATGAAGTGTTACGTTTAATGGCGGGAATGCTGGATGCTAAATTTACAGGTGAAATCCTGGAATACTTGATTGATGAAAATGGGGAAGCCGAAAACTTTAGTAATCTGTTTTTGGCAGCGGAGTGTGTTTCAGAAGTCAAGAATAGAAATGATATCGCTGCTATTGCTAGTAAGTTGCGCGAGCGAGTCAAAGAGTTAACTAAATACGAAAATAGCAGTGCTTCTACACCTCAAGAATATGACAACCTAGTTTATGAAATTCGCAGACAAGCAGTAGCAGCAGTTGCAGCAACTTGGAAAGATGACCACGAAACCTCACCTTGGCTCAAACAAATTGCTAAATCTGACAATAATTGGACTGTGCGACAAGCAGCCATTCAAGAATTAGCGCGCGGCTGGAAAGATGACCCCGAAACCTCACCTTGGCTCAAACAAATTGCTAAATTTGACAATAATTGGACTGTGCGACAAGCAGCCATTCAAGAATTAGCGCGCGGCTGGAAAGATGACCCCAAAACCTCACCTTGGCTCAAACAAATTGCTAAATCTGACAATGATTGGATTGTGCGACAAGCAGCAGTTCAAGAATTAGCACGCGGCTGGAAAGATAACCCCGAAACCTTATCTTGGCTCAAACAAATCGCTCAATCTGACGATGATAGAAATGTGCGAAAAATAGCAGTTCAAGAATTAGCACGCGGCTGGAAAGATGACCCCGAAACCTTATCTTGGCTCAAACAAATCGCTCAATCTGACGATGATGAGGATGTGCGACAAGCAGCAGTTCAAGAATTAGCGCGCGGCTGGAAAGATGAGCCCGAAACCTCACCTTGGCTCAAACAACGCGCTCAATTTGACGATGATAAGTATGTGCGATGTGCGGCCGTTCAAGAATTAGCACACGGCTGGAAAGATGACCCCGATATCTTACCTATCCTCAAACAACGCGCTCAATTTGACGATGACAAGTATGTGCGATGTGCACAAGTATGTGCGATGTGCAGCAGTTCAAGAATTAGCACACGGGTGGTGTAAAGAGGACTCCGAAATCTTTGAATTATTGTGCGATATTGCTATTAATGACCCCGTTTATCGCGACTATGATTGGCAAATTAGCCCCCGGCAAACAGCTCTTGCAGATATTATTGAGCTATATCCCGATCGCCCTCAAACTTTAGAACTTGTGCGCGATCTGGCCCAGAACGATCGCGACCAAAACCTCCGCGAATTTGCCCAGAAAAAATTGGCAGAATTAGAACGCAAATGAGCGATAGATTCGATCGCAGATAGCCATTTTTTCTAATTTTAGGGACTTGTCGTTGGGTAGGGGCGGGTTTATAAGATTATTGGTTTTCAACATAGATGCTTGGTAAAACCAGCCCCTACAAAATTATCAATTACCAATGATAAATTGCGGGTTAAAAAATATTTATGTAGGGCTGGTTTCACCCACAATAATTGCCTGAAACCCATAATATCGTAAACCCGCCCCGACCCGATGACTACCATAAATAGTATAATTAAACCAAGATACTTCTCGGAGACAACCACAATGCAAGTCACAACAGAAGAAATTATTTATCCATCCAGCGACGGTCAACCAATGGCAGAAAGCACCATTCAATACAAATTAATTGTCACGATCAAAGAAGGTTGCGAATCGCTGTTTGAAAATGACCCCAACGTGTTTGTAGCAGCCGACTTACTTTGGTATCCGGTTGAAGGTAGACCAGATATTTCTCAAGCACCGGATACGATGGTGGTATTTGGCAGGCCAAAAGGCGATCGGCCTTCCTACATACAATCTCGCGAAGAAAATATTCCTCCCCAAGTCGTCTTTGAAATTCGCTCCCACAACGATAGTAACACAAAAATGAACAAGAAACTTTCATTTTACTATCGTTATGGAGTCGAGGAGTATTACGTTTACGATCCCGAAAAAAATCAGTTAGAAGGTTGGCAAAGAATTGAAGGAATCTTAGAACCTATTGAACCGATGGAGGGATGGATAAGTCCCAGACTGGGAGTGCGGTTTGAGTTACCAGAATCAGGGTTAGAAATCTATCGCCCTGATGGAGAAAGATTTCTTTCCTATTCCGAAATAAATGCAGAGCGGCTATTAGAGCGACGGCGCGCAGAACAAGAATTTCAGCGTGCAGAACAAGAATTTCAGCGTGCAGAACAAGAATCGCAGCGCGCCGAACAAGAATCGCAGCGCGCCGAACAAGAATTTCAGCGCGCCGAACAAGAAGCTCTCAAGGCTCAACAAGCAGCTCAAAACTCTCAACTTTTAGCTGCCAAGCTGCGGGAATTGAACATCGATCCAGATAGCATTTAAGCCGGAATAAATGCTAAGAAACCAGATTTGTCAAATAAATCTGGTTTCTGGGAATTGCAGTTATTTATGCTTTTAGGACTTACGCATTTGTGACTCCTCGAAACCGGGTTTTTTGCGGTTCGATCGACTGTAACGAACTATTCTCCTAAAAACCCGGTTTATGACCACGCATTTGTGACTCCTCGAAACCGGGTTTTTTGGGGTTTTGCCGACTGCAACCAAATATTCTCGTAAAAACCCGGTTTCTGACCACCCGCGCATAAGTCTGATTCTTTTAACCTAGCGATCGCCCCCGATCGCAAATTCCATATACTACAATATATAATACAGGTATTAGAGCCAAAATCCTTGGGGGTGCAAAAGAATCCTAATCGCGGCCCCATGAATGTGCAAAAATACTGAAGCCAACCTTACTAAACTCTGCACGGAGCAATTGCTGTGGACTCCAGATACAACCCCCAATCCATAGAAGAAAAATGGCAACAGACATGGGCTGAGCAAAACTTAGACCAAATGCCAGAAGACAGGGAAAAGCCTAAATTTTATGCCTTATCCATGTTCCCCTACCCGTCGGGAAGCCTGCACATGGGACACGTCCGCAACTACACAATCATCGATGTAATTGCCAGACTCAAGCGGATGCAAGGCTATCGCGTACTCAATCCCATGGGATGGGATGCTTTTGGTTTGCCGGCCGAAAATGCCGCCATCGAACGCGGAATTCCCCCCGCACAATGGACATATCAAAATATTGCCCAGATGAAAGGCTTATTTCGCAGCCTGGGTATTTCTTTCGACTGGGGAAAAGAAGTTACAACCTGTTCTCCCGATTATTATCGGTGGACGCAATGGCTGTTTTTGCAATTTTTAGAAGCAGGATTAGCATATCAGAAAGAAGCCGCAGTTAACTGGGACCCGATCGACCAAACCGTCTTAGCTAACGAACAAGTAGACAACGAAGGTCGTTCCTGGCGTTCCGGTGCAAAAGTCGAACGCAAATTATTGCGGCAGTGGTTCCTCAAAATTACCGATTACGCCGAACAGTTATTAAACGACTTAGATAAATTGCCAGATTGGCCCGAAAGAGTCAAATTAATGCAAGCCAACTGGATTGGCAAATCTGTCGGCGCTTACTTAGAATTTCCCATCGTCGGCATGGATGAAAAAGTCGCCGTTTTCACCACTCGTCCCGATACAATTTATGGCGTGAGTTACGTTGTTTTAGCACCGGAACATCCGTTAACTCAGCGCGTGACCACGGCAGACCAAAAAACCGCTGTTGATACCTTCATCAAAGAAGTTGCATTGCAAAGCGAAATGGATCGCACGGCCGATGACAAACCAAAGCGCGGCATCCCCACAGGCGGCAAAGTAATCAATCCTTTCAACGATGAAGAAATCCCAATTTGGATTGCCGATTACGTGCTGTACGAATACGGGACAGGCGCAGTCATGGGAGTACCCGCCCACGACACGCGAGATTTCAAATTTGCCAATCAATATGAACTACCAATTAAAGTAGTAATTGTCGATGATGATGAAGTTCCGCTGACGGAAGCTTACACAGAACCAGGAATTATGATTAATTCCGAAAGCTTCAACGGGATGGATTCAATTAAAGGCAAAGCCGCAATTATTCAAGCTGCCGAAAATTCAGGTTGTGGCAAAGCGCGCGTGCAATATCGCTTGAGAGATTGGCTAATTTCTCGCCAGCGTTATTGGGGCGCTCCGATTCCGGTAATTCACTGTCCCAACTGCGGAACAGTCCCCGTCCCACAATCCGATTTACCTGTATTGTTGCCGGAAAATGTACAATTTACTGGCAAAGGTTCGCCCTTGGCAAAGATGCCGGAATGGGTAAACGTTCCTTGTCCGAGTTGCGGCACTCCGGCGCAGCGCGAAACGGATACGATGGATACTTTTATGGATTCATCGTGGTATTTTTTGCGCTATCCCGATGCTCAAAATCACGAGCAAGTCTTTGATTCTGCGAAGACGAATGATTGGATGCCGGTAGACCAATATGTCGGCGGCATCGAGCACGCAATCCTGCATTTACTGTATTCGCGGTTCTTTACGAAGGTTTTGCGCGATCGGGGTTTGATCGATTGCGACGAACCATTTAAGCGCTTGTTAACTCAAGGAATGGTGCAAGCAAAAGCCTACAAAAATCCTGTGACTGGCAAATATGTTGCTGCATCAGATGTAGACCCAGAGAATGCTAAAGATCCGCAAACTGGCGAAGCTTTGGAAGTCTTTTACGAGAAGATGTCCAAATCTAAATACAACGGTGTTGACCCCTTGGAAGTTATGGGGAAATATGGGGTTGATACGGCGCGGATGTTTATTTTATTCAAGGCGCCGCCAGAGAAGGATTTGGAGTGGGATGATGCTGATGTGGAAGGGCAATTCCGCTTTTTAAATCGCGTTTGGCGCTTGGTGACAGAGTTTGCTTCACTCCCCAGGGCGGGCACGGGGGCACCGCCCCTACAAGGGGGGGAGAAAGAGTTGCTAAGTAAAGCTGAAAAGGATTTGCGGCGAGCGATTCATACGGCAATTAAGGAAGTTCGAGAAGATTTGGAGGGCGAGTATCAGTTTAATACTGCTGTTTCGGAAATGATGAAGTTGAACAATGCGTTGGCTGATGCTAAATGTAAGGATTCATCTGTTTATGCAGAGGGAATTAACACTTTAATTTTGCTGTTAGCGCCTTTTTCGCCGCACATTGCTGATGAATTGTGGCATTTGATTGGTAACAGCGAATCTGTACATTTGCAAGCTTGGCCTATTGCCGATCCATCTGCTTTAATTACAGATGAAATTACGCTGGTAATTCAAGTTATGGGTAAGACGCGCGGCACTATTCAAGTGCCTTCTGGTGCTGATAAAGCTGCTTTGGAAAATTACGCCCGCGAGTCGGATTTGGCTAAGCGTCATCTTGAAGGTAAGGAGATTAAAAAGGTGATTGTGGTTCCTGGAAAGTTGGTTAATTTCGTTGTAGCTTGAGTGAGCGAGTAAATAAGTTTGTAGTAAGGACTTTAGTCCTTAAAAAATAGCTGAGTAGGACTAAAGTCCTTACTACGAACCTAATTTTAAAAATGAGATTGATGAAAAATAAAAAGCACGACAGGTTAAAGTTGCTATTTTTAATGGCAAAAATTTTGGCGATCGCCTACATATTTTTCTGTATACTGTTGTTTGTTCTGCAAACTCGCTTCATCTTTCAACCAACATCTGTAATCCAAAAAACACCCGATGCTTTCAACATACCCTACGAAGAGGTTTGGTTGCCAGTTAACGGGCGATCGCCCAAAACGCCCAAAACAGACAAAATTCACGGTTGGTGGCTGCCAACCGCCAATCAACAGCCGCTGGGAACCCTATTGTACCTGCACGGCAAGGGCTTTAACATCGGTGCGAATATCAATCAATCTTACCGCTTTCGGCAATTGGGTTTTTCCGTATTGCTGATAGATTACCGGGGTTACGGGCGCAGTCAAGGCAGTTTTCCCAGCGAATCTCGAATCTATGAAGATGCGGAAACAGCTTATAATTATTTAGTCAAACAGCGGCAATTGTCGCCTAGCGATATCTTTTTGTACGGCCATTCACTCGGAGGTGCTGTTGCTTTAGAATTAGCAGTTGCACATTCGGAAGCTGCGGGCTTAATTGTGCAAAGTTCGTTCACTTCCATGCTAGATATGGTAGAACGCCAAAGTTTGATGCGGCTGTTTCCGGTGCGGCTGCTGCTGACACAAAAGTTTGATTCTTTGAATAAAGTTAAATTGCTCAAAATTCCGGTTTTGTTCGCCCACGGAACTGCCGATCCTTTGATTCCTGCTCCGATGAGTGAAAAGTTGTATGCTGCTTCTGGTGAACCCAAGCAAATTTTGCTGATTCCTAACGCTAAGCACAATAATGGAGATGCTTTTTTTAACAGCAGCGAATACCGCCAAACTATTGTTGATTTTGCCGAACAATCTAAAATTAAGATGAATAAATAGGTTCGTAGTAAGGACTTTAGTCCTTTCTTATTGGATGGGGACTAAAGTCCTCACTACGAACCTATTAAGATGAATAAATAG
>NZ_JAEQCI010000014.1:0-134669 GCF_020738565.1 Microcoleus sp. PH2017_12_PCY_D_A
TCTCCCATATAAAAGGTTTGTAGTGAGGACTTTAGTCCTTTCTTGGATGCGGACTCGCATTCCGAACGATCGAACGAATTTTATTAGGGTGGTTCTAGTGGAGAGCATATAAGCCTGCAGAAGGCAGAAATTTCAATAGCATAGCCAACTAAAAAAATCACTTTTTTTTAATTTACAATTATATTGAATTCTGCCTTCGGCATTCTACTTTCTATCCGAAGATTTAAGCTTCATCTAAAGCAGCAACACCAGGCAATTCCTTACCTTCGAGCAGTTCCAAACTAGCACCGCCACCTGTAGAAATGTGGCTCATTTCTGGCCCCAGATTCAACTGTTCCACAGCCGCAACAGAATCACCGCCACCGATAATTGTGGTAGTACCAGTCTTAGTAATTCCCGCCAAAGAATGAGCGATACCTTCAGTTCCCGCTGCAAACTTCTCCATCTCAAACACGCCCATCGGCCCGTTCCAGATTACCGTTTTGCAATCGGCCAAAGCATCTTGGAAAGTTTTCACAGAATCCGGGCCAATGTCCAAACCCATCCAACCGTCGGGAATGCTTTCAACAGAGACAGTTTGAGTGTTGGCGTCAGCAGCAAACTTGTCAGCAACTACCACATCAGTAGGCAACAGAAAAGTAACTCCCCGTTCCTTAGCCTTAGCTTCCAAAGACTTAGCTAGTTCCAGCTTGTCATCTTCAACCAAAGACTTGCCAACGTTCAAACCGCGAGCTTTGTAGAACGTGAACACCATGCCGCCTCCCAGCAGCAATTTGTCGCACTTTTCAAGCAGTTTTTCAATGACTCCAATCTTGCTGGAAACCTTAGAACCACCGATGATAGCAGCTAAGGGACGTTGCGGATTGTCGATCGCACTACCGAGATATTGCAACTCCTTCTCCATCAAAAACCCAGCCACCGAAGGACTCAGATACTTAGTCACACCCTCAGTCGAAGCGTGAGCCCGGTGAGCCGTCCCAAAAGCATCATTCACATACAAATCGGCAACAGAAGCTAACTTCTTCGCAAATTCCGGGTCATTTGCTTCCTCTTCAGGGTAGAAGCGGACATTTTCCAGCAACACCACATCGCCATCAGCCATCGCCGCCACAGTAGCAGCCACTTCATCGCCGATACAGTCATCAGTCTTTTTGACTTCCTTCCCCAACAATTCCGACAGCCGCTTAGCAACCGGAGTCAAGCGCAACTTCTCCGTCACACCCTTGGGACGCCCGAAGTGACTGCACAAAATGACCTTAGCACCCTTGGACGCTAAATCCTCAATAGTCGGCAGAGCAGCCCGGATGCGAGTATCATCGGTGATATTGCCGTTGTCGAGCGGCACGTTAAAGTCCGCCCGCACCAATACCCGTTTGCCCGATAAGTCCGATGCCGATAAATTTGCTACAGTTTTTTTTGTCACAGGATTAACCTCCTAATATTTGTGTTTTTGTCTAATTCCGTTGAAATGGCGGCACTCGTCACTTGCACTTGGGGCCGGAGGGCGCATTCAACCGCGCCCGTACAAAAAACGGAAGATGAAACAAACCGCACTGATTTGGCTCAACGTAAACATTTTATCGGAGTCCGTGTCCGGGAAATGCGAACTATGTTCAAGACTGTCTTATTTCCTGTAGATCAAAGCCGAGAAGCCCGCGAAGCTGCGGAAAAGGTTGTCAATATCGTGAAAACCTACGCTTCTCGTTTAGTTATTCTGTCGGTAGTCGAACCCCCCGCCGAGGAGGGCGAGGCACCGCGAGAAGTGATGAGTTCCCCCGAAGCAGTCGCCAAACTGCTGTCAGAGGCCCAGTCGATGTTTTCCCAGCAGGGAATCCAAGCTGAAATCATCGAACGAGAAGGCAAACCTGCTTTCACGATTTGTGATGTGGCTGACGAAGTTGGGGCCGACTTGATTGTGATGGGCTGTCGTGGGATGGGTTTAACTGATGATGGTGCGTCTGACAGCGTTACCAGTCGGGTGATCAATCTGTCTCCTTGTGCAGTTTTGATTGTGCCTTAGTCATTAGTCCTCAGTCATTAGTCATTAGTCATTAGTTGTTAGTCAGGTGTGATGTCATGTCCGACTAAATAAACGTAGATTCTGTAGGGGCGGGTTCATCCGTATCTATTATGTAAATCCAGGGTATTTGTAAACCCGCCCTGACTGATGACTGCTGACTGCCGACTGATGACTGCTGACTGATGACTAATGACTAATGACTAATGACTAATAACTAATAACTAATAACTAATGAAAATTCAATGGTATCCCGGTCACATTGCCAAAGCTGAACGGGCATTAAAAGAACAGCTAAAGCGAGTAGATGTGGTGCTCGAAGTCCGAGATGCGCGCATTCCACTAGCAACTTACCACCCCCAAATGCCGAGCTGGGTGGGCGGTAAGGCGCGAGTGTTGGTGGTCAACCGCATGGACATGATTACGCCTAAAACCCGCGATGAGTGGGAAACCTGGTTTGAATCTCAGGGGGAAACTGCCTATTTTACTAACGCCGAACACGGTCAAGGAGTACACGATGTTTCCGATGCTGTCCAGGAGGCTGGGGTGCAGCTAAATAAACGCAGGTTCGATCGAGGAATGCTACCCCGTCCAGTCCGCGCCGTAGTCATCGGCTTTCCCAATGTCGGAAAATCTGCTTTAATCAATCGCCTGTTAGGGCGCAGAGTGGTAGACAGTGCCCGCAGAGCTGGAGTAACTAAATCGCTCCGATGGATTCGCATTTCTGACGAAATTGAGTTACTAGACGCCCCCGGAGTGATTCCTACCCGGATTAACAATCAAGAAAATGCCCTAAAATTAGCTATTTGCGAAGATATTGGCGAAGCAGCTTACGACAATCAGGTAGTAGCCGCAGCTATGGTAGATTTGCTCCTAGCGCTGGAGGCGGCCGATGACACTTTGATATCAGTATCTGGTTTCAAATCCCGGTATAAATTAGATATAGGATCTAGAAATGGTGAAGATTATTTGCACGAAGTAGCAAAAGACAGGTATAAAGGAGATGTCGAACGAACGGCGCGGCAGATGTTAAACGATTTTAGAACGGGTGTTTTGGGTCAGCTTACATTGGAGTTGCCGCCCGAGCGATCGGACTCGTAGAAGATTTTATCTGATGAATTCAAGTCTTATCAAAGCCTTGAAAATTCAACAGCGGTGCTATTTATGAATGAATTGAATCTGGAACTGCAAATCAATGGAATCATCGAAAAAACCGTGCCTGTCGAGGGTGACGAATTTATTATCGGTAGGTTGCTAGAATGCGATTTGCAACTGCCTTTTTCTGACATTTCCCGGCACCACACCCGCTTGTTTAAAATAGCTTCAGGGGAGTGGCTGGTTGAGGATATGGGCAGTACCAACGGGACGCTACTGAACAATAGTCCTCTCAACCAAGCTCACTTAGTCAATCAGGGCGATGTGATTTATCTGGGACACCGGATTAATTTGATTGTCGTTTTGCCCGATCGCTCCGACCCCCAACTTCCCGAAATCGGCACCATGCCCGAAGGAGTTACAATCCTCGGCAAAGCCAAAGAACTGCAAAAACAGTGGATAGAACCCGACACAAAACTCGAAAAAAACTACGAACAAGCGATCTCGCGTTTAAAATACTTAGTCGATATCGCTAAGTATTTAAACACCGCTGAATCCATCGAAGCAATTTTCGATCAAGTCCAGCAAATCGTGTTCCGCGATATCAAAAATATTGAACGTTTGGCGCTGTTAATAGACTTCCGAAATAACGGCGAACTGGAAGTAGTTAAAACCGCTGCGAGACCCACAGCCAAAAATAAATATATCCCCGCTGACGGCAGTTGGATCGGCCGCACTATTTGCCGCAAAGTATTGGACGAACAAGTTGCTCTCAAAACTGCCGACGCTCAGTTTGACGAACAGTTTGATGACAATATGAGCATGATCGATAAAGGAATTCGCACGGCAATAGCTGTTCCTCTCTGGGATGAAAATACAGTTTTTGGAGTGCTTTACGGCGACGCTCAACTGACTTCTAGAGAGTGGTATCTGGGCGGAGATGAAGACTTGAGCTTTTTTTCAGCTTTAGGAAATATCGCCGCTTCTAGCGTGCAAAGGTGGCTGCTGACACAAAAACTCCGCACCGAAGAAACTATGCGGCAAAGATTGGAACGCTATCACTCTCCGGCTGTGGTGCAGCATTTAATGAATACGGGGACTTTAATTGACCACCGCCTGCCCCCTGTGGAACGCGAAATCAGTATTTTGTTTGCAGATATTGTAGGCTTTACTGCCATGTCGGAACGGTTGAGTCCCCCTGAAATTGCCCGGTTGCTCAACAATTTTTTTGAGGAAATGCTGCAAGAAGTTTTTGGGGAAGGAGGAACTTTAGATAAGTTTATTGGAGATTGTATTATGGCATTTTTTGGAGCGCCGGAACCTCAACCGGATCATGCCGATCGCGCTGTGGCGGCAGCTTTGGGAATGCTCAACCGTCTTGATGAACTCAATGCCAATAACAGTTTGGGGGAACCGCTGCAATTGCGGATTTCTATTAACAGCGGCAAGGCAATAATTGGTGATGTTGGCAGTTCTAAAAGAGTTGATTATACTGTGTTGGGTTCGACTATTAATCTGGCTGCTCGGATGGAGGGAATTTGTCAGCCTGGGGAATGCGTGGTGAGTGAAGCTACTTACACGTTGCTGCGATCGCCCCAAAGTTTTGAGCCGATGGGAGATTTCCGCTTTAAAGGAATTGACAGACCGATCGTGGTTTATAGTACCAACCGAAATCTAAGGTAATTAGTCATTGGTGATTGGGCATCGGGCATTGGGCATTGGGAATGGGGCATCGGGCATCGGGCATCGGGCATTGGGAATGGGGAATGGGGAATTGGTAACAACAGTCAACAGTCAACAGTCAACAATCACCTGACGGTGTAACCGGATTTGATATGAAGTCCTCATAAAAATTTTAAAACTAATCAGGAATGGTATTAAATAGGGATTTGCTGACGCTGAGGATTTGAACTTCATCTCCTATGTGTACTATTTTTCCTGCTGTTGGATGTGGCACTCGCGTGTTAACTATCAGCCGACTAAAGTGATTGAAATGCCCTTTTTTTGCCAATTCAGGCATAATTTCCTTCTGCTTGGCTATTAGTAAATTTTTTAAATTGGGAGCAGCTTCTTTCACCGTAGAATTTCGTGTAGAGATGAGACAGGGCAGAGCGGGATGAATACCTTCAAATATTACTTGGCCTATTTTAAACCTGACAACTTCATCGGCTGCTCCGAAAAGTCTATCTTCCCAAAAAGCCGGGACATCTCCTATTTCAATATTAGCTCGCAAGCGGTGGCGCATTTCGTTAACGCAAACTCTCGGAAACCAAGATGCTACTTCGGCTATTGTTGCGGTACTGATAATGCTTGGCCCGGGGCAAGCGGTATCATCGGGAAAGCCTGTGAGCAAGTTTTCAATTAACTTGACGGGGAAACCGAAGTAGTTGCTCAACCAAGATTCTATTGCGGGGCGTTCTCTATCTACATGAAAAAATATTTCTTGTTCGGTGTCTTGAATTTTTAGGCCGGCGATTCTTTTTTTTATGTCAAATGATAGGCGCAGAAAATTGACTCCGCTGTTGCGCTTAGCGTTAACAAATTCTCCTGCTTCATCGCAGATTGCAAAAGAGCGATCGCCTGCTAGAGCTCCGCTAGGAAGAATAGTGGCTTGACTGACTGCTATGCCGTCAAGGGACTTGACCGGATAGATATGAATGCTGGCGACGTAAGACATTGTGATTCATTGATAAATAATTGTCATTTTAGATACACTATAGCATCCCCGGCAAGCCGAAGGATGACCGCAGTTGACTTTATCAAATAAAAATGGTCAACTTTTTTGAAGTTTAAATTTGGGAGCGACTTGTAAAGAAAAAGTAAAGAAATCTGGCTGAGCAGGTGGCAAATATTATGCTAAAAAGTGCAAAAAATTGAACCGAGTTGCAAGCAATGACTGAAAGCGAAAGAATGGGCATGATTTCGCGACGCAATTTAATGTTGATGGCAGGTGCAGGGACACTGGCGGCAAGCATTGCACCGACGCTTTTGCAAGCCCAAGCCGCAAATGCAGAGACAATATCTGACATTACTCCCGACGGTGCTCTTAAGAAATTGATGGAGGGGAATCAGCGGTATATTGACCAAAAACGGACATTTCCCGACCAAGCCCGATCGCGAATTGTCGAAGTAGCAAAGGGTCAACATCCGTTTGCAACCGTCCTTGCTTGTTCTGATTCGCGGGTAACACCCGAAATTATTTTCGACCAAGGATTGGGGGATTTATTTGATGTCCGAATAGCTGGAAATTTTCTCGACGATGTGGTTCTCGGCAATATCGAATATGCTGCACTAGAATTAGGGGTTCCGCTATTAGTAATTCTGGGTCACGAACGCTGCGGTGCTGTGAAAGCAGCTTTAGATGGCAAAGCTGTGCCGGGTCACATTAGCACTTTGGTGGAGGCGATTAAACCGGCCGTTGATGCTACAAAAAATCTAGCGGGCGATGCTTGGGATAACGCAGTCAGAGCTAATGTGAAAATGAATGTAGAGAAGTTAAAAGATTCTTCGCCTATTTTAGCTGAAGCAGTGAAAGCCGGCAAGCTGAAAGTTGTTGGGGGGCGCTACGATTTGGATAGCGGCAAAGTAGAGATAATTGCTTGATTTGACTGGGAATTTTCATATTTTGTAGGTAATGGCTCCTATAAATTATATCAGATTCGGTCAATTGCTCGTAATAAACCTGTTTGTAGTGAGGACTTTAGTCCTCGGATTTTTCGGAGGACTGAAGTCCTCACTACGAACCGATTTTGTTGTGATTTTTGGGATTTTTCGGAGGGCTGAAGTCCTCACTACGAACCGATTTTGTTGTGATTTTTGGGATTTTTTTGAGGACTGAAGTCCTCACTACGAACCGATTTTATGGTGATTGTTGGGATTTTTTTGAGGACTGAAGTCCTCACTACAAACCGATTTTATGGTGATTGTTCGATCGCACAAAGTGTTATTTTGTAACGAGAAAGTAGATATGCAAGTTTACATCAAACCCATTTCTTGCAGTCCCCGGCGCAGGCGTTCTGCTTCAAAGGGGCGCCGCTGTTCGTGAAGGGCGATCGCTCTTTTGAATTCGGCTAAGCTTTCTGGCATTTTGCCAATTTTCAGCAGCGCTACTGCCAAGTTTTGATGGGCTTCGGCGTGTTCGGGATCGATTTTAATGGCTTGTCGGTAATAGGCGATCGCATCTGCTAAATTTCCGGCTGCTTTTAGAGTCAGTCCTAAATTGTAGTGACCTTGTGCAAAATTGGGGTCAATTTTTAAAGCTGCTTTGTAAGCTTTTTCTGCTGCTTGCAAATCTCCTTCGTCTTTGAGCAGATTGCCCAAATTGTTGTAAGCGCCCAATTTGAGCGGCGGGAAAACATCTGTATTAATTGCGAGTTGATAGTGTTCTTTGGCTTTGGCAAATTGCTGCTGCTGGCGGTAAGCAATTCCTAAATGATAGTTGAGTTCGTAAACAATAGATTCATCAATTGTCGCAGCAGTCAAGCCTCTAGTTAATAAATTAATTCCCCGCCCGATTTGCCCGCTTTCTACGTACAGGGCGCCTAATTTGCTGCAAGCATAAGCATCGTTTGGATAATAAGTTATATAGCGTTCCATTGCTGCTTGAGCTTTTTGGAATTTACTTTTTGCGGCGATCGCATCTTTGTGATAACCAGAGTGGTAAATCGCCACATCCGGGAGAGAAGCGACTTTCCATTGCGGTTCCCTCTGCAAAATCTCCGCCGCGCTGTCGTCTACCATGGCGTGGTAGGGGCGAGAAAAGCGGATGTCGGGGCGATTGCGAAACAAACGCGATACTAGGGAATAGGGTGATTGAGATGCGCCGATTTCTTGGCGGATGAGATTGATTAGCAGCAGTCGATCGCTCTTAATTGCCTGCTGGATCTGAGGTACAATCTCCGGTACTAGCACCTCATCGGCATCCAAAACCAAAATCCAGTCGCCCTGGGCGTGTTTCAGAGACTCGTTGCGCGCCGCTGCGAAGTCGTCGCACCATTCAAAGTCATAAACTCTCGCTCCGGATATAAGGGCTATTTCACGGGTGCGATCGCGCGAACCGGTATCTACTACAACAATTTCGTCAACAACACCCTTAACGCTGTCCAAAGTCCGCGACAGTGTTGCTTCTTCATTTTTCACGATCGTGCAGAGTGTCAGATTCATCGGGGGCCAACTTTCCTCATTTGACAGAAATATTGTAATTTTTTTTACCAGTAAAACAGAAAAAGTCCCAGAAAAATTCTCTTATTTTCCTTGGGCCTTGAGCATAAGTACCTTTTTTCCGATAAAAATCGGTTAACTCTTTTGAGATATTAAAAAGACTCAAACTAAGACGATTTATGAGAAATCCTACCACTTTCGGTTCATCCCTGCGGTAGAGGCAAGGGCGGGATATTGGTTGTTATTCTAAGAACATAAGACAAGGCATCAGAAAAGTTAAGGATTCAGGAGAAAAAGACATGGGCGGTATTATTGCTTGGATTGTTTTAGGACTCATTGCTGGTGCGATCGCCAAAGCCATTTATCCGGGAACTCAAGGCGGCGGTTTTATCGCCACAACAGCTTTAGGAATTGTGGGCGCCGTAGTGGGAGGTTATCTAGCTCAAGCCTTGCGGATAGGGGGAGCTACCGCCGCAGGAGGATTTAGTTTATGGAGCATAGCTTTAGCCGTCGTAGGTGCGATCGTGGTACTTTTTGTCTGGGGATTGTTGACTCAGCGTGCAGCATAATAAATATTGCCAATTCCCAGTCGATCGACTTATAGGGTATTCACAAACCCGGTTTCTTGAGGAAACCGGGTTTTTCAGTCAGTAACCCCCGCGGCCGCCATAATAAGATTGGTTCGTAGTGAGGACTTTAGTCCGCATCCGTCAGAGGACTAAAGTCCTCACTACGAACCTGGTTTATTTCATCGGACTCGGCGGTTGAAACTCGGCGGTTGAAACTCGGCGGTTGAAACTCGGCGGTTGAAACTCGGCGGTTGAAACTCGGCGGTTGAAACCGCTGCTACACAGACAAAACCCGGATGGTGCGCGGGTTGAAGAGTCAAGACAAACTCGGCGGTTGAAACTCGGCGGTTGAAACCGCTGCTATACAGACAAAACCCGGATGGTGCGCGGGTTGAAGAGTCAAGACAAACTCGGCGGTTGAAACTCGGCGGTTGAAACCGCTGCTACACAGACAAAACCCGCCGACGCGGGTTGAAGAGTAAAGTTAATTAATGCGTAAATCGAAAGGTAAGCGAACGTAAATTCCCTGCGGGTCGTTCATTGACTTGATAAGAGTCAATTCATCCTGCATTTTCTTAACTTCGGCCGTCAGCGGGTCGAGTTTGGTGGCTGGTTTTAACACATGAACGCCGGAAATTCTTTCCAAAATTCGCTCTTCCAAACTCCGGGTTTTTGGATATTCTTCTAACTGCCAATCATCGCCGAGTTTAGCTTGCTTAGCTGCGGCTCCGATCGCATCTTCCAGGCCGCCAATTTCATCGACTAAACCCAACTGTTTCGCGGCGGTACCAGACCAAACCCTGCCTTGAGCAATTTCTTGTACCTTGTTTTTTGGCAGTTTGCGGGAGTCGGCGACTTTGGTGATAAATCGATCGTAAATGCGATCGACTATTTTCTGAATATTCGCCAATTCTTGAGGATTTTTGGGGCGGGAAACCGTGTTAGTATCCGCAAAACGGGCGGTTTTTACCACGTCCCAAGTTATGCCGTTGTTAGCAGCCAACTTTTCGGCATTGAACAGCATTCCAAAAACGCCGATCGAACCGGTAATCGTACTCGCTTCGGCAAAGATTTTGCTAGAACCCATCGAAATCCAATAGCCGCCCGAAGCTGCTAAATTGCCCATCGACACGATAACTGGCTTTTTTTTGCCCGTCAGCGCGACTTCGCGCCCGATGACTTCCGCAGCCGTCGCGCTGCCTCCAGGGCTGTTAACGCGCAAAACTACTGCTTTTACGCGGTCATCTTCTCGGATTTTCCGCATTTCTTGAGCGATGCGATCGCCCCCTACTTCAGTCGGGCCACCTTCCCCGTCTACAATCTCTCCTTCAGCGTAAAGGACAGCAATCTGGTTTTTCTTGTTAGCGCGACTTGAGTTTTTACTCTCAGCAACTCTCGCGTAGTTTTTCAAACTTATTTGCTTAAAAGATTTATCTTCTGCATCAGTTCCTGTTAGTTTTTTCAGTTCAGTTGCAATTTCATCAAAATATGCAACTTTATCAACTAACTTGCCTTTGAGAGCTTCGTCAGCCATCAAAGTTCCGCCATTATCTGCAACCGCTTGCAGTTGAGGAACAGTCAATTTGCGGCTCGGGCCGACAGTTTTTAGGTATTCACCCCAAATATCTCCCAGTAACTTTTGGGTTTGCTGGCGATTTTCCGGGCTCATTTTTTTGAGCAAAAACGGTTCGACGGCGGACTTGTATTTACCGACGCGAGTCACTTGCACTCCGAGGCCGTATTTCTCGAAAGCACCGGTCAAAAACATTGCTTGACTGCTAAAACCGTTGATCTCAAGAGATCCGTAAGGATTCATAGCAATTGTGTTAGCAACTGAACCGAGGTAATAATCTCGCTCGCTCCAGTCCATTTCGTAAGCAAAAATGGGTTTTTTGGCATCTCGGAAGCGCTGTAGGGCCGATCGAACTTCCTTGAGATTAGCAAACCCGCTGCTGCTGGCATCCGAACTGCCTTCGAGATACATCCCCACAATTTTCGGGTCTTTTTTCGCAGAGTCGATCGCATCTAAAACAGTCCGCAGCGTCACAGCATCGCCGGACTCGTCCGAAAGCGCTTCTTGAATCGCCGCGCTCGTGCTGCGGCTCGGTTTGCTGTCGGTGATATTTAAAGAAAGGTCTAATACCAATACCGACTTATCTTTAACTTGCGGGCCTGCATCTTTAGACGACGACGCCGCCAGAGCAATTAACATTACCAGTCCCCCCAATCCGATGCCGCCCAGCAGCAACAGTCCGAGGAATGTTCCCAGCAAACTTGCACAAGTATATTTTAGGAAATCTTTCATTTAGATAATGGGTAATTGGTTATTGGTTATGAGTTATTAGTCATTAGTCATTAGTCATTAGTCATTAGTCATTAGTCATTAGTCATTAGTCATTAGTCATTAGTCATTAGTCATTAGTCATTAGTCATTAGTCAGTCATTAGTTATTGGTGATTTCTGCAAGTGGGAGTTAGCAATTATTCGCTGTCGTTAGTTATTAGCTGCGGACTAATGACTGCGGACTAATGACTGCGGACTAATGACTGCGGACTAATGACTGCTGACTTACTTTTATCTTAACCTTTCCAAAACCCCAGAATGTTTTAACTCATCCAAGTTAGCGCAGCCCGTACAGAACATCACGGTGGCGATTTCTGCAATTAAAACCTCAGCTAAGAGGGCTGCGGCTGATTCCGATTGCGCTGCTGCTTGCAGAAACGGCCGCGCCAGTCCCGCCACATCCGCGCCTAGGGCGAGGGTTTTCGCTGCATCCAAGCCGTTTTGCAAGCCTCCAGAGGCAATCAGGGGAACATCTGGCGCTGCGGCGCGGGTGCTGACAACGCACTCGGCTGTCGGGATTCCCCAGTCGGCAAAGGTGGCGCCCAATCTGCGCTGCTTGCTGTCTTTGGCTCGCTCTCCTTCTATTTTCGCCCAAGAAGTGCCTCCCGCTCCGGCAATGTCGATCGCGCTTACCCCAGCCGCCAGCAATTTCTGTGCCATCTTACCAGAAATACCGTTGCCAACTTCTTTAGCAATCACCGGTACTGGTAATTTATCGCACAATTTAGCAATTTTATCGAGCAGTCCTTTAAAATTAGTATCGCCTTCAGTTTGAACGCACTCTTGCAGCGGATTGAGGTGCAAAATTAGGGCATCTGCTTCCAGAATATCGATAATTTTTTGACACTCTTCCAAACCGTAATTGTAGTTTAATTGAACCGCTCCGATATTAGCAAATAGCAGAATATCGGGAGCGCGGCGGCGCACTGCAAATGTAGGAGCAAGTTGAGGGTTTTCTACGATGATGCGCTGGGAACCGACTCCCATGGCCAGTTTGTATTCTTGAGCGACATCGGCGAGGCGATAGTTGATGGTCTGGGCGAGTTCTGTGCCGCCTGTCATTGACGATATTAGCAGGGGTACGGCTAGTTTTTTGCCGAGGAATGTGGAGGTTAAATCGATTTGGCCGCGATCGAGTTCTGGCAAACAGCAGTGAGCAAAACGGTAGTTTTCTAGTCCGCTGGTTGTTTCGCGAAATTGTACGTCTTCTTCGAGGCAGATTCGGATGTGGTCTGCTTTGCGGGTTTGGGTTTGCGAGGCTGAGGTTAATGGCAAGTTCACAGTAGCTATTTGGGGAAAGAGTTTTGAGTTAGGAATATAGCAATTTTATTTCATTTTGGAGATTTTTTTTTATTAACCGCAGAGAGCGCAGAGGGCGCAGAGGAGTAGAAAAGAAAGATGTTGGGAAATTCTGATTTCTGTTGCTATATTATCCTGGAACGGTCATCGGCATTCCATTATCTGAAGGTTTCAATTTTAGTAAAAAAGGCACTGCTTTTTGCACCCAGGCTTTGACAGGGGTGTAACTTGCTGCCTCCGCCCCGAAAGAGATTTCTAGCATATCGGTGTGAATTATCCCCGGATTCAAAGGAATGGCTGCCATGCCTCGGGGCAGTTCTTGGGCGAGCGATCGCGTAAGTCCTTCGATCGCCCATTTAGAAGCGCAATAGGGCGCGACTTCCGGCGAAGTTGACCTTCCCCAACCCGAACTAAAGTTAACAATTATGCCGTTTTTTCTCGCAATCATTGCCGGGACAAAGTGGCGAATTACATTAGCGGTTCCTTTAATATTAACATCAATTACCTGCGAAAATTCTTCGCTGCTGATATTCCAAAGCGGCGCCGAATAATTAGTTATAGCTGCATTGTTAATCAGCAAATCTGGCGGCAAGTAATTTGCCAGAATTTCTGTAGCCCAAGCTTTGACTTGCTCGTCAGTTGCCACATCCAAACAAGTAAAATGGTTGGGGGCGCTATATTTTTGTTTTAGTTGTTCCACGGCTTCAACTGAACGGGCGCATCCTAAAACTGTGTGTCCCAATTCAATAAACTTTTGGGTCATGGCAAGACCGAGACCGCGACTGACTCCGGTAATTACAATTAATTTTGTCATAGAGTTGCTGCAATTTTGAGATTCAGTAATACAATACATATTGACGGGGCATTTAACAAATCATCCCAGGGGGAAAGCATGAAAGTAAAAGCAGCAGTTGCTCGCAGTGCCGGCCAACCTTTGACTGTTGAAACGGTGGATCTGGATGGGCCGCGGGCTGGTGAGGTGCTTGTGGAAATTAAAGCGACGGGTGTTTGTCACACTGATGCTTATACTCTTTCTGGGGCCGATCCCGAGGGTTTGTTTCCGGCGATTCTCGGCCACGAGGGAGCCGGGATTGTTGCGGATGTTGGGGCGGGAGTAACGAGTGTCAAAAAGGGCGATCGGGTAATTCCACTTTACACTCCCGAATGCCGCAACTGCGAATATTGTTTGAGCGGCAAAACGAATCTCTGTCAAGCAATTCGCCTCACTCAAGGACAAGGTGTGATGCCCGACGGCACGAGCAGGTTCTCAATTAATGGCGAGAAAATTTTCCATTACATGGGAACTTCTACCTTTGCTAATTATACAGTATTGCCAGAAATTGCGGTAGCAAAAATTCGCGATGATGCTCCCTTTGATAAAGTTTGTTTGATCGGCTGCGGCGTCACAACTGGCATCGGCGCTGTCATCAATACAGCGAAAGTAGAACCCGGTTCTAATGTCATAGTTTTCGGTTTGGGCGGCGTGGGCTTGAATGTAATTCAAGCGGCTCGCATGGTGGGAGCAAACATGATTGTCGGCGTCGATTTGAATCCCGACAAGCGAGCCATGGCGGAAAAATTCGGCATGACTCACTTTGTCAACCCCCGCGAAATTGAGGGCGATTTAGTTCCTTATTTGGTAGATTTAACCAAAGGCGGAGCTGATTACAGTTTTGAATGTATCGGCAACATTAATGTGATGCGCCAAGCTTTGGAATGCTGCCACAAAGGTTGGGGCGTGAGCGTCATTGTCGGGGTAGCCGGAGCAGGTCAAGAAATTAGCACTCGCCCTTTTCAATTAGTAACTGGTAGAGTTTGGAAAGGCACGGCATTTGGCGGGGCGAAGGGCAGAACCGATGTTCCGAAGATTGTTGATTGGTACATGGATGGTAAAATTGATATTGATAGCTTGATTACTCAGGTAATGCCGATCGAGCAAATTAATGAAGCCTTTGATTTGATGCACCAAGGAAAAGTAATACGCACAGTTTTAACATTTTGAACAAAAATCATTCTTTCTTCTCTCTTCCTCTGCGCCCTCTGCGCCCTCTGCGGTAAAAAAAAATCTAATTCACAAATGAAATAAAATTAACATGAGCTCAAAATCCCTAAAACTGGAAAAACAATATAAAAGTTTTGGCGGCAAACTCGGCTTTTACAGCCATCAATCCTCAACCTGCAACAGCGAGATGAAATTCGCTGTTTACCAGCCGCCACAAGCCGTATTACATCCCGTACCAATCCTGTACTTTCTATCAGGATTAACCTCCACGGAAGAGAACTTTATGGCAAAAGCGGGGGCGCAGCAATTCGCGGCAAAATATGGGTTAATCCTGGTTGCACCCGACACTAGCCCGCGCAATACTGGCATTCCTGGGGAAGACGACAATTGGGATTTGGGAAGCGGCGCGGGTTTTTATGTGGATGCGACAGCCGCACCTTGGAATTCTCACTATCGGATGTACAGTTATGTGGTTGATGAGTTGCCGAATTTAATCGCCGAAAACTTTCCAGGGATACGCGAAAAACAGGGAATTTTCGGTCATTCGATGGGCGGACATGGGGCTTTAATTTGCGCGTTGAAAAATTGCGATCGCTATCTTTCAGTTTCGGCTTTTGCGCCTATTTGCGCGCCCGTGCGCTGCCCTTGGGGACAAAAAATATTTGGACACTACCTTGGGGTCGATAAGGAGATTTGGAAGGCTTGGGATGCTAGCGAGTTAGTTCGCCAAAAGCAATACAACCGTCCGATTTTGATTGACTGCGGTAGTGATGATTCGTATCTAGCTGACGGGCAATTGTTGCCGGATGCGTTTGCGGCTGCTTGTGCAAAAGTCGGACAGCCGCTGACTTTAAGGATGCAGGAAGGTTACGATCACAGCTATTATTTTGTGGCGAGTTTTATGGAGGATCACATTCGACATCATGCGGCTGCTTTGTGCGGGTAAGTAATACAAATTCGGTTACAGCCGAATGATACAAACGAGTATTTTTGCACTATCTATGGGGTAAGGTGCGCACTGCGCACCCTACAACTTGAGTAAACTCGCTTCTACGACGACAGGTATTTTCAGTTAATTAAGATTAATTGGAAATACCCACTCTTTGTACTTGCTGTCGCGATTTTCAAGATTAATTGGAAATACCCACTCTTTGTACTTGCTGTCGCGATTTTCGATAATTCCTGTCAATTTATCTAAAATCTTTTCGGTGATGGGTCGGTTTTTCGGCAATTGATAGTTTTCTACTCGATTAACTGGCGTAATTTTGGCGGCGGTTCCGCACAGAAAAATCTCGTCTGCAATCAACAGTTCAGATTTGTCAACTGGTCTTTCTGTGACTTCTATTCCTAAGTCTCTGGCGATGGTGATTGCGCTGTCTCTGGTGATTCCTTCGAGAATATCTTGCTCGAAACCGGGAGTAACTAATTTACCGTTTCTGGCGACGAATATGTTCATCCCTGAAGCTTCGCTGACTTTTCCCTGGCTGTTCATCATAATCGCTTCGTCGAAGCCGGATTCTACTGCTTCGGTTTTGGCTAAGGCTGAGGTGATGTAGGCGCCGCTAATTTTCCCTCTTAAGGGTAAGCTGCGGTCTTCTTGGCGGTACCAAGAGCTAATTCTACAGTTTACTCCTTCTTTTGGTAAGTAGTCTGAAAGTTCTAATCCGTAGACAAAGAAGTCTGTTTCTACGTTGTGCAGTCGGGGGGCTATTCCTAGGCTTGATGTGTAGATAAAAGGGCGGATGTAAAATGATTTTTGGGGCTGGTTCTTCTTGACAAAATCAATGATTATTTGTTGGATTTTGTCGGCGGGAATATCGCAGTGGAGGAAGCTGGCACTTTGACTTAATCTTTGACAGTGGCGGTCTAATCTAAATAGTAAGATGCGATCGCCATTTTCGGGATCGGGAATTCCTCGCAACCCGCCTAAAACTCCGGTTCCGTAGTGCAGGGCGTGGGTGGCTATGGAGATTTTGGCGTCGGTAAATGGGAGAAATTGGTTTTGAAAGTAGGCGATGGGGAGAAAACTATCCATGATTCAAGCTGGCGATGAGTTGGGCAGTCCGCGAGGAATGGTGATTTTGGTTATATTACCATAAGTTGTGCGATTTTAGATTTGGGATTTGGGATTTGAGATTGACAATGACTGATTGACTATGGGTTTTGAGATTGTCGCTTGTGGGATTTTTTTTAACTGAATGAGTGTTTGGTTGTTAAGCTGTTGCTGCAAATTTGCATTTTATCGTTGGGGCGGGCTCTCCGGCCCACCCCACAAAGCTTTTGTTTGTTCATAAAAAAATAAATCTCCAAATCTAATAGATTGAATTGAGCGATCGCATAATGTAAATATTGGTCGCTTTGGTTGATAATTGTTTTGAGAAAAAGTGCGATCGTCTTCGAGGGCATCGCTAACGAATATCAACAAAAATCAAGGAAGGGGTAACTGTGGCACGTAAATGTTTCATCATTGAAATGGGGATGGGTATCGACCAGCACGGGCAGGAACCGACTGTGGCGGCGGCTAGGGCTGTACGAAATGCGATCGCCAATAATGCTCTCCTAGGCGTCTGGGAAGTGGCGGGTTTGACTGACCCCAATCAGATGATTGTAGAGGTAAAGGTGGCCGTTCCTTACCCGGAACAAGTGCGGCAGGATGATGTGTTGGCGGTGCTGCCTTTTGGGAGCAAAACTCTGATTGTGGAGCAAGGGGGGATGATTGTGCCAGGAAGGGCGATCGCCTCTCTGAATGATAAAAATGATGAAATGTTAATCGCTGTGGCGGCTGTGACTGTTTTTGTGGACAATCAGCAGTAACTAATGATAGCGAATTAAATAATTTACACATTATTTGTGGGATGGGCATCCCGCCCCGTCCCACAAGAACAATAAATTGTAAGTTATTTAATTTTCATTCCTAATTTTGTGTTGTTTGAATAAATCGGCGGGCGGTGAAGTGCGATCGCCCGTCGGTGAGAAAATTATTAATTTATTCTAAGTTTCCACCACTAAAAATAAAGTCCGATCGCACTTTCACGCGATCGGACCCTAGCTAATTATTGCGGCCTGCTGACATCTGCCAACATTTGGTTAACCATTTGCAAGTGCGCCTGAAGGTTGGGCAATTTCTGGGTAGCCCAAGCCTTTAACTGGGGATCTTGTCCCTGTTGAGATTGAGCCTGAAACAGAGCAATAGCCTGATTGTGGCTGTCGATCATAGCCTGTTTGTAAGCTGCGTCAAAACTTGTACCGGAAAGTCCCGAAAGTCGATCGCTCAAAGCTTTGTTTTGGCCGCTCATCTGAAGAGGTACTTCAACGCCTTTTTGCATTGCTAACTGCATCAGTTCTTGATTTGCCCGAGTGTGTTCCTCAATCATTTCTTGCCCGTACTGTTTTACAGCACTGCTAGAACCGCGCTGCACTGCCAACCTGCCGAGCTGCACTTCCAGCATACCACTTTGAGCTGCTTGCATCACAAAGTTGGTGTCTGTGCTGCTGACAGAATTAGGAGAATTTTCGCCTGTTGAAGAGCTGGGAGAACGGCCGGGATTGTTCTTGTTGCTGGAACCATTTCGAGTATTCCCAGGGCCGCCGGGCTCGTAATTGTTGCTGGGGACAGTAGAGTCAACAGGACGGCCGCCGGGATTGGTATTGTTGTTCGGATCGCTCGCAGGAGCTTGTGAAGAACCACCGGAATTGTTATTGTTGCTGGGGCTATTGCGAGTGTTGCTAGGGCGGCCGGGCTCGTTATTGTCGGTGGGAACAGTTGAGTCAAAAGGACGACCGCCCGGATTTGTATTGTTGTTTGGATCGCTCACAGAAGGTTCTGAAGAACGATCGGAATTGTTATTGTTGCTGGGGCTATTTGTAGACTCTGAAGGACTGCCACCTAGATCGTTAGTGTAGTTCGGATCGGTAGAGTCATAAGGACGGCCACCAGGATTGGTGTTGTTCATGGGCTCGATCGCGATCGAGCCTGCAAAATTAGAATTGTTCGAGTCGTTAGTCTGGCGGTTCAATGCTGCGAATCCGGGCACGGCGAGCAAGGAACTAACACCGGCAATTCCGGCAACAGTAACCAATTTTACGAACAAATTTTTGCGATTTGGTGAAGTCATGAATTTCTAAGCCTCTAAGTTTTCAAGTTTTCAATAGTGCGATCGCCCGCTTCCTAGCGATGATGGGACGCTGTACTGCCTTTGCGAAACAAGTTGAGCAAACCAAACGCGCCCAGGGCGCCGAGCCATCCCAAATTGTTGGGGCGATCGCGCCGAGCATTCAAAACTCCTGAATTAGTCTCTGTCGGCGCCGATGTCGTACCGCTGGTACCGGTTGTACCTGTCGTGCCAGTTGTACCGCTGGTACCCGTGCCTGTCGTGCCAGTTGTACCGCTTGTACCCGTACCTGTCGTACCGCTTGTACCGCTTGTACCGCTTGTGCCACTGCCTGTACCGCTTGTACCCGTACCGCTTGTACCTGTACCGCTTGTACCTGTACCGCCTGTACCAGTTGTACCCGTACCGCTTGTACCAGTTGTGCCCGTACCGCTTGTGCCACTGCCTGTGCCAGTTGTACCCGTACCGCTTGTACCAGTTGTGCCGCTTGTACCACTTGTGCCGCTTGTACCAGTTGTACCCGTACCGCTTGTACCTGTACTGCCTGTACCAGTTGTACCCGTACCGCTTGTGGCACTGCCCGTACCGCTTGTACCTGTACCGCTTGTACCAGTACCTGTCGTACCGCTGGTACCGCTAGTGCCTGTACTGCTTGTGCCACTGTCGGCGCTACCGCCAGCACCGCTTCCAGCACCGCCTCCAGCACCGCCGCCTCCCGACTGGGCAGAAGCAGGCACTGCTAAGGAAACCGTTGCTAAACCTAAAGTACAAGCGCCTGCTAAAACAACTTTCAACAATTTAGAAGATTTCATGGTTATGCTTGCTTTTACCTTGTAGAGTCCTGCGATGCTTTTGATTGCCAAAACCGCAGGGTCAAATTGACAGCGGAACGTACAACTTTTATGACCTTCGCTGCGGGATAATGAAGTTTAAGAGAGCAAATTTACTCCCGTTCCCTAGATGATTTGTCCAGGGAAAATTACACCGCAGCGTTAATAGTTTTTAAGGTATTACTTATCGTGCAAGTTCGACATTCATCTTTAGGAATATTTGGCAAAATGGCGTTTTATTTCAGGTTGTGGATGATATTTGATTTGGCGGTTCAGTAGCTATATCAAAAGTTACGTATGGGGAGACAAACCGGTTTTTCTGAATTCTTTTAGGTTAGCGTTTCGCTCGCTTAGCTCCACCAGATGAGTTAGTTTAATATTATTTTTGAGTGCTATTTTTCCTTAACTTGCTGGCAATTTTGGCCCTCGCAGCATACCGCTCAAACTTTCCCAGTAAACTAGATTATGTTAAAACAGTTGAGAGTCTCCACAACGCCTGCAACATTTCAACGGCAAGGCTTTTGACTGGGGTTTTGACAGGCGGCGCCGCCTTTGGAGAAAGGCGAACTGAAGGTTATCGGATATTGGCCGGCGCGATATTAGATTAACTAGCGGCGGCGCACTCGTCAGAATAGATTGTAAGTGCGATCGACCAAACCCTGATATAGTAAACTCAAAAGTATGCCAGAGAGCGGTTGTTCTATAACACATTTCCCAAGCGGACATCAACTATGCCGCATCGAATTCTTGCCAGAAGTCGCTATCTAATGTTAATCGCTGTACTCGGTTGTTTTACAGCCTCTGTGACGCTTTTGCTCTACGGTGCGCTGGAAACTATCACTAGCATCGGCCACGTTATAAGTACAGCATCGATTTCCAGCGAAAACTCGAAACAACTGATTCTGTCCTTTATTGAAGTTGTGGATTTGTTTCTGCTAGCCACAGTATTTTACATTACGGCGCTCGGACTTTACGAGCTGTTCATTGACGAGCGGATTAAAGTACCCCACTGGCTGGAAATTCACACCATCGACGACCTAAAAACCAAACTCACCAGCGCGATCGTCGTTGTATTGAGCGTATTGTTTCTTGCTGAGGTAGTTAGGTAGAAGGGCGATCCGAACATCCTTCCCTTGGGAGGGAGTATCGCTTTAGTAATCGCAGCGCTGACGTATTTTCTAAGTTCGCAGGTGAAAAAGCCGAAGTCAGATTTATAGCTGTGCGATCGGGTAAATTACCCAAATCCGGCGCCACCAGCAACGGCAAGCCAACTGCATTTTATCACCACCATAAATTTAATATTACATCTGTCTTGGGACTGATAAAAATGCTGGTTTAAACTTGCTTTTAGAGAGATGAAAGTTGTGGCTTCTAGTATATAAGATAGCATTTATGTTTAATAATTGGAGGCCATTATGCCCGAACAACAATTTGACACATTACCTTCAGAAGCACAAGAACTCCCCCAAGGGGCGCAGAATATTTTTCAAGCTGCTTTTAAGAGCGCTAGCGAAGATGGAATGAGCCAAGATGCTGCTACTCGCGTTGCTTGGAACAGCGTCAAATCTGAGTATGTTCAAGGCGACGGCGGGTGGCATCACAAGGGCGACGATACTAACCAAACTCGCAAATCTGTACAGTCTGGTGGCAATTAGGCATTAGTCATTAGTCATTAGTCATCAGTCATCAGTCATCAGTCATCAGTCATTAGTCCGATCGTGTCCGCTAAAATAACCTCGATCGGGTTTGATGGTTAGGATTTGAGTGTTCTCTCGTCTGATGAGGACTGAAGTCCTCACTACCAACCAATGTAATTGAGGTTGGTAGTGAGGACTTCAGTCCGCATTTTCCGAGGACTAAAGTCCTCACTACAAACCCATGTAATTAAGGTTCGTAGTGAGGACTTCAGTCCGCATTTTCCGAGGACTGAAGTCCTCACTACCAACCAAGCTCAGGTTAGTAGTGAAGAATTCAGTCCGCATTTTTGAGGAATGAATTCCTCACTACTAACCAATTTGATTTAGGTTAATAGCTGTCGGATGCGGCCGTGTTCCCCATCTAAATGCTGCTGTTGAGCAGCTAATGCAGCGTACTCGATCGGGCGTCGCATATCCCATTGCCATTGGGCTAAAACGAGCAAGCTAAATACCATTACCCCTCCCGTAAACAGGAAAGACCAACCGCTGGTATAAGGCAAAATTAAAATCCCCAACAGGTGAAACAAACTTGCAGCTAACAGCGCGCGCGATCGCACAGCCCATCCAGTCCCCAAATACCCGATTCCGCTCATTCCCAACGACAGAGGACAGAGATTTGCCAACACTTTTCCCCAACCTAAAAAAATGCCCAAGTCTGTCAGCAGCAATCCCAATAACATTAGTATTACCCAACCGTAAAGCACCCAAGTCAGGCGTCTTTTTTGACCCAACAGTACGTCCAGCTTACCATAGCCACTGTACCCGCGAGGCTGAGCGCCGACCACAAACCTGCTTGCAGCATCCAACTCACAGGAAAAAATTGTGCCGTGCCGAACATGGGTATTAACAGCAAGCTCCACATCAGGCAAGCTCGATCGAGGCAAGTATAAAATGTTGAGTAAGATCGTTTTTTTCCTAGGGGAAACTCAAAATGCCAAATTCCTTCGAAATCCTGAACGTCTGGGTTAAGCTGTTTGCGGCGCAGAGGCGGAACTGAACAATTAAAAAAAGTCATATTTGACACAATTAAAATTAACCATTAGTGGCTTAGGTCCTATCTCAACAGCAATCTGTAGAATTGGAATCAGTCAATTGGATTAATCTCCGGTTTTTTTATAGCTCGGAAGTGATACTTATGGGATGGCAAAACCTCAAACCGGAAGAGTGAGATTTAATAAGTTTATAAAATAGCTCTTGCGACGGATGGCTGCACTCTTATTTATTGGATACTTTGAAAAAAGTAAACTTTGTTACAGAATTTATGCTCACTTCATCCCATCCTCTCAAACAGGTATTTCACTGCCCGGAAGAATCAGATTTTTACTCGCACTGCTTGGAAAGTCTAGTGTTGAATGCCAGCGACGAATCTCGATCGATCGTAGAGTTTGGTTCTGGAGAGGGAAGTCCAGTTATTAAGTCTTTGCTGAGAACCGATTTTGATGGGACTATACAGGGATTTGAGCTAAATAATGTAGCTTGGAAAATTGCTCAGTCTCAAATTAAGCAATACGAACTGAGCGAACAATACACTGTCCACAATTGCTCTTTTTTTGATTCGCCTTTATACGAGTCGGCGGATTGTGTAATCTCAAATCCGCCTTATTTGCCGGCGGCGGATGATAAGATATATCAGCCGCTTTTGCACGGCGGGACTGATGGTTCGACAATTGCTAAAAAACTTTTATCTTTGGGCTGCGACCAAGTTTTGCTGATGGTTTCGAGCTATTCTAATCCTGTGGGTTTGATGGATTATGCCTTGGATCGGGGCTACTCGGTGGCGAATTTTGAGATTGCACCTTTAACTTTTGGCTATTACAGTTCCGAGTCTAAGGTGAAAAGCGCGATCGCTAATCTCCGAAAACAGGGCATGGCTTTTTATTCGGAAAATATCTATCTGCTGGCGGGAGTTTTGTTTCAGAAGCAGCAAAAGTCGCCCAGAGATTTGTCGATCGAGCTAATTCAGTTATTGACTGCTTTGTAACATAAAGCCTTGGTAGGGTGCGTCAGCCACAAACTGCTTGAGTTGAGTAAAAGCTTGTGACTGACGCACCCGCGCGATCGCCCTTTAATTGTGTTCTGCGGCTTGGATCGATCGCACTACAGCCAACGCAGCCCGATCGCCGATCGACTTCTCCCGATCGTAGCCCAAGACCAATTCCCAGGCCTCATCCGGGTACCTGTCAGCCAGGGGGATCGCCACCTCATCAAGCATCCAGCGCCCGTGACGTTCATCTTCTCGGATGTGCACTTCCCAATAACCCATCGCAGCCTGCGAGAGGCCCAGACGCTGGGCGGCGGCTAGATAATTGCGGTAAGCGACGGGCCCGGCTACCTCAAAATAGGTAAGTCCGCCATTGTATTGCAGAAAGTAGCGCTTGCGTTCGGTAAGCAGGAAGTTGTGGTTGATGCTGGCGAGCACTTCCCAAGGTACCAAATCGAAATACGCCTCCGGTTCCGTGCTCATCCCGAATTCTGCCAGCATTTGGGCAAAATAGGTCGAGTGCTTGCGGGGTAAGCGACCGCCGCCGTATTCTTCGATCAGCACCCGCGTCAGGGTTGACTGAATTTCGTTGCCGGCACCGCCGATGATGCGAGAAACGCGGCTGGCTTCCACTAAACCGTCGAAGGAGGCGATCGCCAGCAGGTGTCTGTATCCCCCTTCAGTCATCTGTTCTCGCAGGTAGCGATCGATAGGAGTGAGTTCTGGATCGACATCGGCAGCGGCGCGATCGCGCAGGGCTTGCTTGACATTCTCGATGTTTTGCACGGCTGCAACGTCGATTTGGGCGAATTCCCACTGCTGCCAAGGTTCTTCGATGCGATCGCGCACAGAACGCAAATAGTGCGATCGTTCGTTGTTGTAGCGGTGCAAATCGTCGTACCAAAACAAGTTGAGGCGGTTGATGCGGTACAGTACGCGCTGCAAGAAACGGTGCGCGGCCTCGTTGTCGCCATCTTCTTGATAAGCCGATCGCAAGGCAAAGGCGATCGCGCTTTCAAAATCGCTAACAAGTAACGGTTTTGCAGCCACCGTCTTATCTAAATCATCTATCTCTAGCAAATTGACAAATTGGCGATCGGCTGCTTCGTAATTTGGGAGTGCCGGTTGCTTTTTAGGAAGACTCGGCGAGTCAATTTTGGGGAGTAAATCTGCGGTATTTTGCATGGAATCAAGTTATGTTAACTCAGATTATTGTGCTGCCTGCCAAAACAGCCAACCGTTGCAGATTGCTGAGGATTCTGGCTGCTTATTTTCAAGATACCGAATCATTCAGCCGGACACACCTTTCTATTGATAGATATTTGTGAGTTTCCCTTATTCTCTGCTCTTGCTTTAACTAACTAATTACTTCTGACTGCCTCTGGGAGCGATCGAGCAATTGGCGCTAATATTTCAGCGTCTTGTTTAGCAGGCACAGCTTCCCGCCACGCTGCGATCCCGCCAGAGAGGAAAGCTAAATTCAAATTAGTTTTTTGCAATTTTTGGTATGCTTTAACTGAGCGCCCTCCCCGCGCACAATAAAGTACAATAGTTGGCTGAGTTTGATTGGATTTGACGCTCGATCGAGCAATAGCTTGCACTTGCTTGACACCGAATCCAGCTTCAATGTCAATCAGGGGAACCAGCGGACTTTCACCGATGCGATCTTCTGCGTATTCTTCGGGCGATCGCACGTCAATCAAAATCACAGGTTTTAACTTACCCTGCTGCAATTCGGCAACAGTTACTTTTGGGGCATTCAAACTCACGATAAAAGTAGGGATATCCATGTGATTAATTAAGGTAAATGCACTGAGAGAACTAACCGCAACTAATATCGCACCAAGGATTACAGGTAAAGGGCGAAAATAGCGAACCATACCTTGTTTTAATTTTTCATTTAGCATTTTTATTGTTCTGAGAAACGGATAGAGTAATTGTCCGAGATAGCCAACAGGTACGCGATCGGAGATACCATATTTTCTGGGTCTTTTCCCGGCTGGCATATAGAGAGTGCCAAATAATAAATCTAACAGCGGCAACTGAACAGCAAAATTTTTGTTGTTTATTGCGGGAATTTTACTGTGATGCCATTGATGAAATTGCGGGGTAGCCACAAACCATTTTAGCACGCCAAATCTGAGAGTAATATTAGCATGAATCAAAAACGCGATCGCCGCCGAATAAAGAGCATAAACCACCAAACTCTCCTTGGTAAATCCCAACCAGTAAAGAGGCATGATTTTGCAAATCTGAGTAAAGAGTTGCTCGCAGGGATGCACCCGGACTGCTGCCAACCAGTCCATGTGTTCAATGCTGTGATGGACTGCATGAAATTGCCAAAGCCAAGGTACTTCATGCAGCAGTCGGTGAGCGATATAATATGCCATATCTGAAACGATAACTGCTTCTGCAAACTGCAACCAGATAGGTTGAGAAGCTACTTTGCTTTGCAATTGCTGGTTGAGAAAATTAGTCATCAGCGACAGAGTTACAGTCACAACAATAGCGCCCGATCGACCAATAAAGTGACCTGTAAAAAAATAGGTGGCATCCGTTGTCCATCCGAGACGGAATATCTTTTGCTCGTGCAAGGAAAAGATTCTTTCGAGGGGAATGAATATGCAAGCTAAGATGATGAAGCCTTTGACTATTTCAGGTAACATGAGATTCTGATTAATGTGGATATTTACTTAGTTACTTCACTACTACCAGCCGCGCAGACAGGAACATTATTCTGAAGGATAGGATTAGGCAGTTGGATCTTCCCAAAAGAAGTAGCTTCACACAGAATGGATACAGTAGTCTTGTCGTTGTATGGGGAAACAGTTACTAACAATACAGCCCCGACATAGCTACGAAGATTATTGCTGCGGGCTACTCCATAACTAAACGCAGCATTTTTGGTGGCTATGGCTGAATAGTTATAGTTGGTTGTTTGAGTTTTAATGCCGAGCCCCAATGCAGTAATGGAATTGGAAAATGCACCTTTTTCTGCAAAATAAGCTTGTTGAGCGCGGTTCATTGAGCCAACATATTGCTTAGCTTCTGAATGTTTCGCTTTGTGACAACCGAGAAAAGAAGGGAGGGCGATGGCAGAAAGGATTCCAATTATCATGAACACAATAATGAGTTCCACTAAAGTGAATCCCCCAGATTTATGTTCTTTTATCGGCCGGAAATGTGGCTGATAAGTTTTTGCCACAGATTTATGATTTTTTATCGGCTGCAAATCTTGCCGATCGGTTGTGGCGACAGATTTACGTTCTTTTTTGGGCCGCAAATCTGCCTGATAAGTTTTTGCGGAAGATTCCGATTCTTGGTTTATTGCATCTAGTTCAGGCTTATTCTTAAGCTGCATAGTTGTTGTCGATTCTGCTTGTTTGTTGAGTGCATCGAGTTGAGGTTTTGTTTTAACCTGCATGGTTGTTGTTGATGCTGCTTGTTTATTTCTTGCATCGAGTTGAGGATTTTTCTTAACCTGCATAGTTGTTGTCGATACTGCTTGTTTGTTGAGTGGATTGAGTTGAGGATTTATTTTAAGCAACATTGTTGTTATCCAAATGTGTTAGCAGAGTAGTTTTTAAACGAGTAATGATTATAGGAGAAGCGCGACGATATTCAGGTTTCCGGTAAATGAATGATTTGAGTGCAGTGGGGTTTGCAAAGTTCGCATACTGCGCCTTGGTTCTCTTCTATATCTATTAAATCACCCGGCTATTTGAGAAGTCAAGAGAGTTTTCATCGAGTTTTCATCGAGTTTTCATCGACTTCTCATCGACTTTAGACATTACTGGTATTTAAGGGCGCGACAGACTAGAATTGAAGAAATGATTAGAGGAACGGTAAGTTATGGCTGTGCAGTTGCTCAAAAGACTTTTCACAGTAGAGGAATACCATCTGATGGGTAAAGCTGGGATTCTTTCGGAGGGCGATCGCGTAGAATTGATAGAAGGAGAACTTGTTGAAATGGCCGCTATTGGAACTCGTCACGCTTCCTCTGTGAGGCGCTTAGCCAGACTGTGCAGCCAAATTCCCGAAAATTTGGCTACTTTTGACGTGCAGAACCCCGTTCAGTTGAGCGATCGCACTGAGCCGCAACCTGATATAGTATTGCTGCAACCTCGCGCCGATTACTATTCAACCGCCCACCCCCTCCCATCGGAAGTTCTACTATTAATAGAAGTAGCTGACACTTCCATAGACTATGACAGAGACGTGAAACTTCCTATTTATGCTCGATCGCAAATTCAGGAAGTCTGGATAGTCAATTTACAGGAAAACTGCTTGGAAGTTTACCGCCAGCCGACTGTTAACGGTTACAGTTTAATGCTGAGGTTTTGGCGGGGCGATCGAGTGTCGCCGCTGGCTTTTCCCGAATTTGTAGTTAGTGTGGATTTGGCGATCGGCTAAATCAGGATTATTTGCAGTTTAGGCGATCGCCAAAATACTCCTCATACAAGCTGCATCTCGCACTGCAATAATTACCATCCAGTTTCACCAACCCCATACTGTTCAATTTAAACCCTAATTCTAACCTCAATCGAACTGGTTGTGACACACTCGAAACCTCTCTCATCGCCTCGATTAATTCTGGATATTTTTCTAAATTCCACAAATGCCGACGCAAATGATCGCTGTAAATTCCTGCCTCCGTTGTCGCAGATTTCAGCAAATTATTTAAAGTCACATCTTGACACACAATGCGATACATAGCCAGCCGCACTAAATAGGGATGTCCCCCCACTAAAGCCATCAATTCTGCAACTTCATCGGTACTCCAATTCAATCCGTGCCTTTGGGCTAACTCTTGTACTTGCTGCGGGTTAAATTCCGGCATTTCTATCGGCAATCCGACATTAAAGGGCGACTTATTGACATCCAGCGGGATATAAACTTCCGTGGAATGTACTACAATTAAACGAAACTTTTTCCAAATATCTCGCCGCTTCGCTTCTTCGTGCAAAGCGCGCAACAACCCAAAAAAGTCATCGGCAATTTCCGGCGATTCAAACAGGCGATCGCACTCATCCAAACCCAATGTCAGAGGTGGTGACGATTCTGACAGCAAATACTGTTCAAAAAAAGCTTTACAGCACTGATTGCTGCCAATTAAATCTGCTAATTCCCAGCACTTAGGTAACTGTTCCAGCATTCCCAACTCTTGACCGACGCTAGCACAAAACCACTGCAAAAAAGTATCCGAATTAGCGAAAACTCTCCTATTTGCTAGTTGAAAACTCAGCGCCACTGTCCGAGAACCTTGCACTTCTGCATGATGCAAAATCCTCGCCATTAAAGAAGTTTTTCCCATCTGTCTCGGTGCTTTAATCCGAATCAGCGCGCCCGGTTGGACGATGGTTTCGTAACAGCGAGATTCGATCGGAGGGCGATCGATATAAAAACGAGAAGCTAAATCTACTTGTCCTCCCGGCAATTCGGGTGCTGCTGCGGGTTGGGGTGGAATTATCGAATTTTTTGTGCTAGAAATTTCGCTCAAATTGACAGCTAATTCATGGTCTGCATTTAAGGATGTGCGACCTTCTTTAACTACGGTCAAAATTTCTGAAATTAACTTTGATGAGTCGGCAGCAGACCGCCATTGCCAGGACGGAACTCCTGCTAAATAATGTAATAAATCGAAAGGAAATGGTGCATTTAATTCAATGCAAATTGGTAATATCGCTGGTGTTTTATTAGTTAAAGTGTGCAATTCTTTGGCTAGCTGTACTTGTTCTAATATCATTTCGCTAGCGGCAGATTCTGCGGACATCGGTAACAGCAAATAATCGCAAAGCTTTAAATATGAGTTATCTTTGCTGCTGTTGTTAACTAAAAAGACTTCGTGGCTAGCATTCGTCAAAGCTTGGTGCAATTGTTGAATCAGGGTGTGGTTTGGGTGCGATCGGGCGCTAGCGAAGCCCTCGAAGACGATCGCAATTTTGGCTATTTTAGGTGCGATCGACTGTATTTCTACTGATTCGCATTGGGTTTCAAAATCGGCGATATCGCGCCATTCCTGGCCCAAGCCGCGACAAATTTCGATGAAATTGGCATAATCCACAGGTTTGCCATTTAGGAAATGACTGACAGTAGATTGGGCGATCCCTAAATCCTCAGCCAGGATTTTTTGACTGGGAAAGCCATTTCTCAGCAGAGACGATTTAACTGCGGGAATGTGCTGGAGACGCAGCCTGAGCGATCGAGGCATTGCTTATAACCATCGAGACACTAAAACCATGATAAATGCCTCTTGTCCGAAAGTCGATAAAAAGTCGATGAAAAGTCGATGAATTTTCAAATAACTCACTCACCAACTCAAATAGCGGCCTGATTAGATGAGAAATAACAAGGTTCGAGCGCATCAAAACGAGGTAAAAGCATTGTGTATTCTCTCCTAATTTGGTCGCTGGCGTCAGCCACTAATCGATCGGGTTTCGCATTCACACCGCCGATGTTTTGGTTGGTTATCGGAATTGTACTGAGTGCGATCGAGCTATTAATCATCAAAACTCAGCCGCAAAGATACAGGTTTTACGCTTTGATGATGGGAGTTGCTGCTCTAATTTCATCCTTTGTTTTGTGGAGAGGCTCGATCGCATTTCAGTTTGATTGGGCGAACGTCATGTATGAAGCTTTTGACTGGCAGATATTCTACTGGATGGGAATCTCTCTCGCCCTGAGTATCTGGATCAGACCAGTTTTCATTGTTCGCAAAAAGTTCGAGATTCCTGAAGCAACCGAAGCGACAACTATCTCCGAAATTTTATCGGGAGAAATTGGAATGGTGATCTATGAAGGTGTTTCGTGGAAAGCCCGCAATGAAGATTCCCAGGGAATCGCCGCCCAACAAAAAGTTTACGTTTTGCGCCACGAAGGAAACACGCTGATCGTGATACCTGACAGATTAATTCGCATTAAAGGTTAAGTTCACTGTCAACTGTCAACTATCAACTGTCAATTGTTTAATAGGAGATTCACTATGTCTGAATATTTGTTGATGGTGTTTTTAGCAATCACCGGAGTATCATTATCCAGCAGCATGAAAATCGTCCGTCAAGGAGATGAAGCTTTAGTAGAAGTTTTTGGAAAGTACGATCGCAAAAAACTGGAACCTGGTTTGACATTTCTGGTTCCCTTTGTCGAAAAAGTCGCCTACATACAAACTCTGCGCGAGCAAATTTTGTACCTAGCGCCGCAACAATGTAAAACTCGCGATCGGGTTGCCATCACTGTTGATTTTATCGTGTACTGGCGAATCATTAACTTAGAAAAAGCTTGCTACAAGGTAGAAAATCTCAAGGAAGCCATGTTCAATATGCTGATTCTGGCAATTCGGACTGAAATTGGTAAATTAGCTGTGGAGGAACTTTACGACGCTCGCCATCAAATAAATAATGCTTTAGTGAAGGAGTTGGATACAATCACTGAGCCTTGGGGAGTAAAGTTTACGAGAGTGGAATTGCGCGATTTTGCGATCGGCACTCAAGTGATTCAGCCGACAGCCCTCGATCCAAAAGCGGCAAAAAAACTGCGAGCTTAGATTTTTTTTCATCACCATTTTTCTAGTTATTCTCGTTACCAGGTTCTGCCTGGTAACGCAGATCCAGAGGCTCTGCCTCAGTGAATTCGATCGACATTCTCAGCAACAAAGTTCTCTGACTGCAAATATAAAGGAAACAATACCATGCGTCAACACAAGTCTAAGTCAAATAGCAAAGTAAATAGGAAGCGATCGAGATAACAGCCTTAATTGCCAATCTCAAATCTCAAATCAATTTAATATCGAATGCTGTACCGATATTGTTTGTAAGTCCGACAGTCCGACAGGGAATTAATTCCCTGTCTCATAGCGAAAGTCCTCTCAAAGAGGACTAAAAAGCCAATTAAATCAACTTCTTAATCCTCAATTTTAAATCTCAAATATTCAATCTCAAATCAATAATTCCCATCTAAAATCTCCAATCTCCAATCTCCAATCCATAGTCGGTTTCAACCGACTTTCGCTATGAGGCAGGGGTTTAAACCCCTGCCGGACTGCCGGAATGCGGATTTGACCTTAAATTGATTGCTAATCGTCCCTAAAGTCGATAAAAAGTCGATGAAAAGTCGATGAATTCTCAAATAACTCACTCGCGAACTCAAATAGCCACCTGATTAGATTAGAAATAACAAGGTTGAATCGCATCAAAACGAGGTAAAAACATTATGGATTCTATTTTAACTTTCCTGCTGGCATTAGCTACCGAGCGAACGCTTTTTACATTAACACCGCCGCTATTTTGGTTGACAGCCGGAATTGTGTTGAGTGCGATCGATCTATTAATCCTCAAAACTCTGCCCCGAAGATACAGATTTTACTTGCTGATGATGGGGGTTGCTGCTTTAATTTGCTCTTCTGCTTTGTGGATAGGCTCGATCGTATTTCAGTTTAATTGGGCCTATGTCATGTATGCAGCTTTTGACTGGCATATATCCTACTGGATGGTAATCTCTCTCGCCCTCAACACCTGGATTAGACCCCTTTTAATCTTACGCAAAAAGTTTGTGATTCCCGCAGCAAGCACAGCCACAACTATTTCTGAGATTTTACCTGGAGAAATTGGAATGGTGATCTATGAAGGTGCTCCTTGGAAAGCCCGCAATGAAGATTACCAAGAAATCGCAGCCAAACAAAAAGTTTACGTTTTGCAGCGGGAAGGAAATACGTTGATTGTGATACCTGACAGATTAATTCACATTAACGGCTAAATCTGAGTTACCTCCTTTATGACTCGGCGATTGAAATCGCTTCTAGACAAACAAAGTCCGCCTTCACGGACTAAGAAATCACGCTCTCATCGGCGATTGAAATCGCTTCTAGACAAACAAAGTCCGCCTTCGCGGACTAAGAAATCACGATCGACTATTAACTGTCAACTCTCAACTATCAACTGTTTAGGAGATTCACTATGTATCAGTATTTTTTGATGGCAGTGTTTGCAATCACCGGAGTATCCTTAAGCAGGAGCATCAAAGTCGTCCCTCAAGGAGACGAAGCTTTAGTAGAAGTTTTCGGAATTTACGATCGCAAAAAACTCGAACCTGGCATCACATTTCTAGTTCCCTTTGTCGAAAGAGTTGCCTATCAAGAAACTCTGCGCGAGCAAATTTTACACCTACCGCCACAACAATGCAAAACTCGCGATCGGGTTTCCGTCACAGTTGATTTTATCGTGCACTGGCGAATTATTGACTTAGAAAAAGCTTGCTACAAGGTGCAGAATCTCAAGCAATCCCTGTTCAATATACTGATTCTGGCAATTGGAAATCACATCGCTCAATTAACTCTAGAGCAATTGTACGTCGATCGCCATCAAATAAATAATGCTTTAGTGGAGGATGTAGATACAATAGCCGAGCCTTGGGGAGTTAAGTTTACAAAAGTGGAATTGCGGAACTTTGCGATCGATAGTAAATTAATTAAGCCGATAACTATCGATTTGAAAGAGATCCAAAATCTGCAAGCTTAGATGTTTTCTCATCACCATTTTCTAGTTATTCTCGTTACCAGGAAGAGCCTGGTAACGCAGATTCAGAGGCTCTGCCTCGCGGCATTCGATCGACATTCTCAGCACCAAAGTTCTGACTGCCAATAGAAAGGAGACAATACTATGAGTCAACAATATTCTCAATCAACTAACACTTTAGCTAAGCGTTTAAGATGCTTATTGTTTTTAATGTTCGTTGGAGTAATGGGCGCGATCGCCCTGCCATCTTATCTGAATAGAACATCTCAGGCTAAACATTCAGAAACAATACAGTATGTTGCTTCAATGAATCCCGATCGAGGATTTGATTCAAAGGGCGATCGAGATGCAATTAATGTTTCTGGATGTTTGGTTTTTTTAATAGTTCTGACAGCGAAAGAATTAGTGCAAAAGGGCGATCGAGATGAAATATAGAATCAACCAATTATTTGCAAAACTGGCGATCGAATTCTAGGGCGGATAATGACAGCGGATCGCGAACTAAAATCGGCATTTAATTCACTTTTTAAGGACTAAAGTCCTTACTACAAACAGAGAGGAGACAATACTATGAGTCAACGAGATTATAATTCACCTAGCTTTTTACCTACTACTGGTTGCGGATGTTTAGTGCTTTTGATATTGCTTACCCCAGTAATTGGTGTTTTAGTTTTATCATTTTTTTTGTGTGGTAATACAAATAAGGCTAAGCAGTCAGAAGCCAAACAGTATGTTGGTTCAATGAACAGGGCTCAGCAAGCTTATTATGCAGAAAACGGTGTTTTGGGCAATTCAGTTGCTGCTTTAGGAATTGGCATTAAAACCGAAACAACAAACTACAAATATTCACTTCGTAGCACTAAAACAACTGCTTTTAACTATGCATTATCCAAGCAAGAAAAAGAAAAAAGTTTTGTTGGCGGTGTCTTTCTAGTTCCTGCCTATCCCAATGCTCCTAAACATGAAATGACAACATCAGCCATCTTGTGCGAAGCTGATTCTAGCGGTACAATTAAACCAGCGGAACCAACTGAACAAAATGACAAACTGATCTGCGGTAAAGGCACAACACAAGTGACAAAATAATCTAACTATAGGCAAACTCATGACAGTCGATTATCAATATCAAATCGGCGGCAGTCTCCCGCAAGATGCACCTACTTATGTAGTGCGTCAAGCTGACTCGGAACTTTATCAAGCCCTGAAAGCTGGAGAGTTTTGTTACGTGCTCAATTCCCGACAAATGGGCAAATCTAGTTTGCTGGTGCGCACCGTACAAAAGCTCTCGATCGATCGCATTTCTTGTGCTACGATCGACCTTTCGGACATCGGCAACCAGCAAGTCTCTCTGGATAAGTGGTACGGCGGCGTCGCTTACAAGCTTTTGTGCAGTTTCAACCTGTTCGATCCCGTCGAGTTTATGGCTTGGTGGCGGGAGAGAGAGTTGATGCCGCCCGTGCAGCGCTTAGGAGAGTTAATTGAAGAATTATTGCTGGTTAAGATTTCTCAAAAAATTGTCATTTTTATTGATGAAATTGACAGCGTTCTCAGTTTTAAAGAATCGCTAGATGACTTTTTTGCACTGATTAGATCTTGCTATAACAAACGCGCTTATAAGCCAGAATATCAGCAGTTAACCTTTGCTTTGCTTGGAGTCGCTACGCCATCGGATTTAATTAGCGATGCAACTCGTACACCTTTTAATATTGGTCGAGCTATTGAACTTCAGGGTTTTAAATTACACGAATGTTTGCCTTTAGTCAAGGGATTTGAGGGGAAAGTTGACAATCCTCAAGCATTTTTAAAAGAGATTTTGGAGTGGACGGGAGGACAGCCATTTTTGACTCAAAAGCTTTGCAAGTTAATTCTGCAAAATGTCAACTTTTTAGGGGATGCTTCTATTATATTAGAGCCAACGGATGAAAGAAGGACTGAAGTCCTCACTACGAACCAGTTGTTAATTGGGGAGATTGTGCAATGTCGGATTGTTGAGAATTGGGAGGCTGCTGATGAGCCTGTGCATTTGAAAACAATTCGCGATCGCCTTTTGAGAAATCAGCAACGTGCCAGTAGATTGTTAGGACTATACCAAAAAATACTAGCATTCGATCCCCCCCAACCCCCTTTCTTAAGGGGGGAGAATATCTCAGAACCCCCCTTCTTAAGGGGGGCAGGGGGGATCGAGGCCGATGACACCCCCGAAGAAACTGAATTGCGACTGAGTGGATTAGTCGTAAAACGAGGTGGCAAATTAACCGTAAATAACCGAATTTACGCATCTATATTCAACCCAAACTGGGTAGAAAAAGCACTTTGTGACTTGCGCCCTTATGCCGAATCCTTAACAGCATGGATAGCATCAAATTGTCAAGATGAATCTCGATTGTTGCACGGTCAAGCATTGCAAGATGCGCGAGAATGGGCTGCTGGTAAAAGTTTAAGCAGCCAAGATTATCAGTTTTTAGCTGCCAGCCAAGAAGCAGAATTTGCCCAATTGCGCGATCGCGATCAACAAACTCAAGCAGAAATAGAACTATTGCGCCGGGAAAATCAGTTATTAGAAAAACTATCCGCCGAGCAAAAACTTAGAAAAGTTACTCAACTTAAACTCTGGCGTGAGGAACGACTGAAAGTACGAATTTTCACGGTAAGTTCAGTATTGATGATTTCCATATTAATTGCTGCTTTTTGGATCAAACCCTCAATTGAGGAAAGAAATAACAAAATTCTGACTCTCAGTTTATTTTCCGAAACCCTATTTGCAGCGGACAAAAAACCGGAAGCTTTAATCGAAAGCATTAAAGCTGTTAGAGAAATGCAGCGATCGCTCGGAGTGAGTTCAGAAATTCAGATGCGAGTGGCGATCGCCCTAGAACAGGCAGTTTACAGCTTGCTGGAACGCCGCCGCTGGCAGATTCAAGCCACTAACCTTGCTTTCGCGAGCTTCAGTCCAGACAGTCAAACACTGGCTACAGCTACCGATCGCAATGATATCAAACTTTGGCAAATTAATGGCACTTTACAAGCAACATTGACCGGGCATACTGATAAAATCATCAGTGCACTCTTCAATCCTAGCGGTCAGATAGTTGTTTCCGCCAGCGATGACAAAACCGTGAAAGTTTGGCAAAGTAACGGAAAGTTGATGCACGATTTAACAGGACACAGCGCTAAATTAACCAGCATCTGTTTGAGTCCAGATGGTAAAATTATTGTTTCAGCAAGTGCCGATGGAACTGTTAAACTATGGCACATGAACGGGCAAGAATTATCAAATTTTAAAGTGGATAAAGGTTGGATAACTAGCCTGAGTTTTAGCCCAGACGGGCAGATACTTGCTGCGGGTGCTACTGATGGTACTGTTAAACTGTGGAGTTTGACCGAGGTTGTGCAAAAATTGCAAAAACAGCAGTCAATCGAGACAAGTAGCGATATCAAGTTGCTCAGAATTTTACAGTTCGATCGCGATCGAATTGTGAGTGCAAGTTTCAGTCCCAACGGAGCCATGTTGGCGGCTGCAAGTGCTGGAGGAACTGTAAGAACTTGGAGCAAAGACGGCACACCGCTGAGTATTTTAAAGCATACAAGTGGATTGACAAATATTAATTTTAGTCCTGACAGTCAAATGTTGCTATCTGCAAGCAGAGATCAAATGTTGAGACTCTGGAAAATTGACGGCAGGGCAGGCACGGGGGCACTGCCCCTACACACTTTAAAAGGTAACAAGGCTGCTGTTTGGAGTGCGAGTTTTAGTCCTGACGGTAAGGCGATCGCTAGTGCGAGTGCTGATGGTACGGTGATACTGTGGAATCTTAATCTTGACGATTTGTTGGTGCAGGGCTGCAATGTCGCCCGCAATTATTTTCAGACAAATGCGATCGCCAATTCCAGCAATCGTCACCTCTGCGACGGGGTTGAAAGTCAGTCAGACAGTCGATTTTAGATTTTAGGTTTACTCTTATGAATCGGGTTTTTGCGCAAGTCTTGATATGCTTAAATTGAGTAGCAGCTAATAAATCATAGGTCAGGGCGATCGGTGTATTCAACTCTAGAGCAAAAGTACGAGCGCCTGCAAAAACAGTTAACGGGCGGCATCATCGCCCTTGGCGGCATTTTCTGCACGGGTACTCTTTGGTATTGGCTGGTGGAAAAATGGCCTTTGCTCGATGCCGCTTACATGACTGTATTTACTTTAGCAACTGTCGGCTACGGTGAAATTCACCCCCTCGGAAAACGCGGGCGAATGTTTACCATGTGCCTGATTTTGATGGGCGTGATGGTGATTGGTTATATCGTCAACCGCTTTACAGAAGCGCTGATTCAAGGATATTTTCAAGAAGGAGCAAGAATTAGGCAGCAGCGGCGTTTGGTGGATTCTTTGATCGAACATTACATTCTCTGCGGTTTTGGGCGTACTGGGCGACAGATTGCTTTGGAATTTGAGGCTGAAAGTATTCCTTTTGTGGTGGTAGATTCGGCGCTACAGTCGGTGCAGGCTGCTTTGGCGTTGGGGTACACGGCGGTGCAGGGAGACGCGACACTCGATGAAATTTTGTTGAATGTGGGGATCGATCGCGCAATTTGTATAGTAGCAGCTTTGCCGTCGGATGCTGAGAATTTGTACACTGTGCTGTCGGCGAAAACTCTGAATCCGAAGGTACGGGCGATCGCCCGCGCCACCACAGAAGAAGCCGTAAAGAAGTTGCAGCGGGGCGGCGCCGATGCCGTCGTATCCCCCTACATTACGGGGGGAAAACGCATGGCTGCTGCTGCTTTGCGCCCTCAAGTTATGGATTTTTTAGACGGCGTATTGACGGGCACAGAAAGTTCTTTTTACATGGAAGAATTTCTGGTAGATCCGAATAGTTGTGTCTACGTCGGACAAACTTTGAGAAATGCCAAATTGCGATCGCAATCCGGGGCATTAGTGTTAGCAATTCGACGGGCTGGCGGGACTTTGATTGTCGGGCCAACTGGAGAAACTGCGATCGAAGGAGGAGATACGCTCATTTGTTTGGGCACCGCCGAACAATTGCGCGCCCTCAATCAAATCCTCAGCCCCCTAAGTTTTCGCATCCCCCGCCCTCCGAACTAAATTTAAGAAGGACTAAAGTCCTCACTACAAACGGGTTTGTCGTCAAAAATGCCAGTCCTCTTTTGGGGCGGTTTCGACAGGCGAAGGAGTTAACGCCGACGCTGGTTGGGGAAGTTGGCGGGGTTGGGAGGTGCGATGCCTTCGGCAGATTTCACCTACGCACGTTGGGAATGTCCCAATTGTGGGCCCAGGTTTAAGATTTCTGCTTTGTGGGTGCATGACTGGTGTCAGCGCTGTTTTATGAGGTTTGGGCAGATGAGCAATTTCCAGAAGTCCATCATTTTAGATAATATTTTATGTAGATACATAAATATAAGTAACTTATTTTCAGTTAAAATATAGATAAAAGGAGGATTTATGATGGTAGTCTATTTGGAGGGAATTTGCTCTGACCTTGGGACAATTGGTTAGGGAATAAGGAATTCTGTATCATTGGCGATCGCTCTGTCCATATAACAAGTATCAGGAAATAGATGAATCAAGTTGTCATTGAAAATCCTATTATTAACTCTGCTTTCTTGGAACCCAAGTGCCACTTTCGCTTTGACGATGATGGTATTACCGATGAAATTCTCGAAGAGCGTCGTGTCAGCCATTATTTTATCCCGATCGCCCAACCGAAAAAGAAAAGCAAGCAGTTCCAGCAACTAGAGCTAAATCTTGGTGAATGGACACAAGACAGGGTAGCAGAAAACAAGTTTATCAACCAAGTGCGCGATCGCGTTAGCTTGTGGAGACGTGGCGGCTATCTCTACGTCACTCCTACTACTAAAAAACTGTTGGCATATTGGACTAATCCCGATCGCGAACGTAAATTATATTTTTGCCAAATAGAAGCTTTAGAGACAGTTATCTATATCACCGAAGTTGCGAAAAAGTGCGGCGACAACTGGATTGAAAATCAACTCCGACAATTCAATGAAGATGCGAACCCGCTGCTGTTCCGCATGGCTTGTAAGATGGCTACAGGGAGCGGTAAAACAGTAGTCATGTCAATGCTGATGGCGTGGCATACTCTTAATAAATCTGCCAATCCTCAGAATAATAAATTTAGCGATGCTTTCTTAGTAGTAACGCCGGGGATTACTGTACGCGATCGCCTGCGGGTACTCCAACCTAATGATGCTGAAAATTACTACAAAAAACTTGACTTAGTTCCACCAGAATTCATCCCAGAATTAGAAAAAGCTAAAATAGTTATTACCAACTATCACGCATTTAGACTGCGAGAACTTAATTCAGCAGCCCGCTTAACCAAAGACATTCTCGCCCAAGGACAAAAAAGTGCTTTCACTGAAACCCCAGACCAAATGGTAAGGCGAGTTTGCAAAGGTTTGGGCAATAAGAAAAATATTATTGTAATTAATGATGAAGCTCACCACTGTTACCGTCGTCGCGTTGGTGATGATGATGCCAAGCTCAAAGGAGATGACCGGAAAGAAGCAGAAAAACGCAACGATCAGGCACAACTTTGGATTTCTGGGATTGAAGCTGTAAAGTCAAAAATTGGAGTCAAAGTTGTTTATGACTTGTCAGCTACACCGTTCTTTTTAAAAGGTTCTGGCTATCAAGAAGGCAATCTATTTCCTTGGGTAGTTTCTGACTTTTCGTTGATTGATGCGATCGAATCAGGCATTGTCAAAATTCCCCGCGTCCCCGTTTCTGACGACAATATGAAAGGGGAATTACCTGCTTATCGCAGCATTTGGCCCTTAATTCGCGACCAACTCCCCAAGAAAGGACGCAGTACCCAGGATGAAAGTAAATCATCCCCCGAACCAAAACTTCCTAAAGAGTTAGAGGGAGCCTTAGAAAGTCTCTATAGTAACTACAAAAAAGCTTTTGAATTATGGGAACAGGACACAGAAGCTACTGACAGAGGACAAACACCGCCTGTATTTATCGTTGTTTGTAATAATACCAATGTCTCTAAATTAGTTTATGACTATATTGCTGGCTGGGATACTGGCAAAAAATATCCTGATGGTCGATTTGTTTTAGCTCCAGGTAAACTACCATTATTTAGTAATGTCCAAAACGAAAACTGGACAGCTAGACCTAACACGATTCTGGTAGACAGCGAACAACTAGAATCAGGCGAGGCGATGAGTGCTGAATTTAAGAAAATTGCTGCACAGGAAATTGAAGAATTCAAAGCTGAATATCGAGAGAGATATCCAGGTAAAGATCCCGAAAAAGTCACACCTGAAGAGTTACTGCGGGAAGTATTAAATACTGTTGGTAAACCCGGAAAACTGGGGGAAAATATTCGCTGTGTAGTCTCGGTTTCTATGTTGACTGAAGGATGGGATGCGAGCACAGTCACTCACATTTTGGGATTAAGAGCTTTTGGCACTCAGTTGTTGTGCGAACAAGTTGTGGGACGGGGACTGCGACGGATTAACTATGCAGTGAATAAAGAGGGAATGTATGAACCCGAATATGCCGAAGTTTACGGTATTCCCTTTGCTTTTATCCCCTGTGCCGGTTCTAATAAAACGCCCAAGCGGGGAGCACTCCCTACCCGCGTTCGAGCTTTGCCAGAACGAAATGAATCTGAAATTACTTTTCCTCGATTGACGGGTTATCGCTATGACATTAGTAGGGGAAAATTAACAGCTAATTTTACAGATGTTTGTCAATATGTTATCTCTACGGCTGATTTGCCTACTCTTACAGTCAATGCTCCCATTGTTGGTCAATCCAGTATTCATACATTGGATCAATTGAAATCCCACAGAGAACAGGAAGTCGCTTTTTTGTTGGCAAAACTAACTTTAGAAAAGTATTTCCGATGGGATGGAAATCAGAAACCCGAAAAAACTACAATACATTTTTTTGATGCGGATGTACAAGCTTGGTTATTTCCCCAAGTTTTGCAAATAACTAAACAGTGGCTCAAAGAATGTGTCCGTTACAAAGACAATACCTATCCTCAGTTGTTAATGCTGACTGAGTTTGCCCACGATGCGACAGACAGGATTTATCATGCCATTGTGGAAGGAGAATTGCGGAAGTATTTAAAACCTATTCTCCGCCCCTATGATACTTTTGGTTCGACTCGCTATGTAGATTTTGACACCGCCCGTGCGGTTTATAGGACAGATCCTCATAAATGTCATGTTTCCCATGCAGTTATGGATAGTAATTGGGAAAACAAAATGCTGCAATCCTTAGAACAAATGAATGAGGTTGTATCTTATGTAAAAAATCACAATTTAGGCTTTACTATTCCCTATACTCTCAATGGGGAACAGAGAAATTATTTGCCTGACTTTATTGTGCGAATTAATGATGGGCAAAAAGAACTACTGAATTTAATTTTGGAAGTATCGGGGGAAGCGAGAAAGGACAAAGCAGCTAAGGTGGCTGCGGCTAGAACTCTTTGGATACCAGCAGTAAAAAATCACGGGGGATTAGGGCGTTGGGATTTCTTAGAAATATCCGATCCTTGGAATGCCGAAAAATCTATTCGGATGTATTTGTCTCAGCAGACAGCACAAACGGATACGAATATTAGTACAATTCAAAAAACCCCTGGTGTTTGTGGAGGTAACGCTAGGATACGCAATACACGCATTCCTGTCTGGACAATTATTTCTTTTTACAAGCTGGGGGCATCCGATGAGGAAATACTGAGGAATTATCCGGGGTTAACTCCCGCAGATTTAAGATTAGCTTCGTCATACTACGAAGAGCATCAAACAGAAATCGATCGAGTAATTGCTGCCCAGGATGACGATGATGAAGATAGCTAGGCTTTACTCTAACGAAAATTTCCCCCTAGATATCGTCAACAAACTTCGTTATCTCGGACATGATGTGTTGACATCCTATGACGCAAAACAGGCTAATCAAGGAATTCCCGATGATGATGTTCTCAAGTTTGCCCATCAACAAGAGCGGGCTGTGATTACGCTCAATAGGCAGGATTTTATTGAACTACACAAGCTTGTCAAAGAACACAGTGGAATTATCCTCTGTAAAGAATGTCAAGGAGATTTTGATTATGAACAACAAGCCTTAAAAATTCATGAATTGATTTTAGATTTCAGTGAATTAAAATCTCGATTGTTTCGAGTACAAAAGCAGAATGTCAAAGGCTGTAAAATTCAAACATTTATCTATAAGGAAATAACTAATGCCTAGGAAAAAAAATGACAAATCTACACCTATTGATAGTGTGAAACATCAGGATAAACGGGCTAATATTCCTACTGAAGAGTTGCGTGATTTTATGGCTGACGACGAGAAAAAACCTCAAAAAGTTCTCTATCCCCGCGATCCATCTTTAGATCCGCAGTTGGTGTGGCAGGGGAAAGACGAACAGGACAGTCAGGATTTAGAGGTTCCGGCTGTTCCGATTTATATTCAGGAGAAAATACACCCCCATGCAATTATTGAGGATTTTAAGAAGCAGGTTAAGAAAGAACAGCCAGCGGAACAATTAAGTTTATTTAGTGATTTTAATGGGTTAGAGTTTGACCAATTAATTGACTTTTATCAGCATAAGGATGGGGTGAAGTGGGCTAACCGCATGATTCTCGGTGATTCGCTGTTGGTGATGAATTCCTTGGCGGAGAAGGAGGGATTAAAGGGTAAAGTGCAGATGATTTATCTTGACCCGCCCTATGGGATTAAGTTTGGTTCTAATTGGCAGGTTTCGACTCGGAAGCGAGATGTTAAAGATGGGAAGGCTGAAGAGGTGACTAGGCAACCGGAACAGGTGAAAGCGTTTCGGGATACTTGGGAGTTAGGGATTCATTCTTATTTGAGTTATTTAAGGGATAGGTTGGTTGTAGCGCGAGAGTTATTGACTGAAACAGGTAGTATTTTTGTGCAGATTAGTGATGAGAATGTTCATTTGGTTAGATGTTTGATGGATGAAGTTTTTGAAAGTGAAAACTTTATTAGCACGATTTTTTATGCAACAACTGGAGGTTTTGAGACTTCAGCTTTGAGTAGAATAGGTGACTACATAATTTGGTATGCTAAAAATAGAGAACAGCTTAAGTATAATCCGCTGTATATTCAGAAATCAAGTACAACATTAAAAAGTGGTGATTATAGATATTTAGAACTTTCAGATGGTTGGCGCAGGCTTATGAAACAGGGTGAAAAGGAAGGAGAATACTCTATGCCTGATAGCGCAAAAATATTCCGACTAGACAATACCACTAGCCAGTATCCTCCCCCTCAACCACAACCTTTTTCATTTGAAGGTAGAGTTTATTATCCCCGTCAGGGCAATCATTGGAAAGCAAATTGGCCTGACGGTATGGAGAGATTAAAGGAATCTAATCGTTTGTTTGGTCGTGAAAATAGCTTGGCGTATGTGAGGTATTTAGACGATTTCTCTGTTCTTGAGCTAAACAATATGTGGGGAGATACATCAGTTGCAGGTACTAAGGAGGGGAAATGGTATGTTGTTCAAACCAATATTAAAGTTATCCAACGTTGTCTCCTAATGGCTACCGATCCAGGTGATTTAGTATTAGATCCAACAATGGGCAGTGCTACGACAGCCTACGTTGCTGAACAATGGGGAAGACGTTGGATTACGATTGACACTAGCCGCGTCGCCTTAGCATTAGCTAGAACTCGATTAATGTCTGCAAAATATCCCTATTACCTACTAGCAGATTCCCCTGAAGGCATCCAAAAAGAAGCGGAAATCACTAAACAACTACCATCAACACAGCCTAAGACAGAAAACGAAATCAAAAAAGGTTTTGTTTACAAGCGCGTTCCTCATGTTACATTAGGAGCGATCGCAAATAATCCAGAAATTGATACTATCCATGAAAAATGGCAGTTACAACTAGAACCCATTCGCACTAAATTAAACCAGTTGCTCAAAAAGTCCTGGGAAGAATGGGAAATTCCCAGAGAAGCAGATGCCAAATGGTCAGATGAAGCTAAAGAATTAATAGCTAAATGGTGGCAACTCAGGCAACAACGGCAGAAAGAAATCGATGAATCTATTGCGCGCAATGCGGATACCGAACTACTCTATGACCAACCTTATGAAAACAATAAACGCATTCGGATAACTGGCCCGTTTACCGTCGAAAGTCTTTCACCTCACCGGATTCTTGCTACCGATGAAGCATACCCAGCTTCAGAACAGGAAGGCGTTACCCAAGCATCAGATCAATTTGAAGTCAGAATTATTGACAACCTGAAAAAAGCCGGAATCCAAAACACTTTAAAAAATCAACGCCTCAAATTTGAAAATTTAGAATATTTAGAATCTCATGCGGGTACTTACATTCATGCTGTAGGCGAGTACGCAGAAAGCGATGAAACCATCAAGCGGGTAGCAGTTCACATCGGGCCAGAATACGGCACTGTCAGCGTTGATGATATCAAAGAAGCTGCTAAAGAAGCTGTAAAAGGTTTGGGGAATGATGTATTAATTGTCTGCGGTTTTGCCTTTGAACCTAATGTTAATGAAGAAGCAAAACGCTATGGCAAATTGCAAGTTTTAATCACTCGCATGAATCCTGATTTGTTACTGGGTGATGAACTGCTCAAGAAAACAGGGGCTGGTAATTTATTTATGGTATTTGGCGAACCAGATATTGAGTTAAAACGCCAAAATGGTCAGCTAGTAGTCACCTTAAAAGGCTTGGATATTTACGATCCGACTACCGGGGAGATTCGCAGCAGTTCGCCTGATGATATTGCTTGTTGGTTTATTGACACCGACTACAATGAGGAAAGCTTTTTTGTGCGTCATGCCTATTTTACAGGTGCTAACCAACCTTATGAAAAATTAAAACGGGCGCTGAAAGCAGAAATTGATGAAGATGCTTGGAGTCAGATGTATTCTACTACTAGCCGTCCCTTCGATCCCCCTAAAGGCAAGAATGGTAAACCGGGAAAGATTGCGGTTAAGGTGATTAACCACTACGGGGATGAAGTGCTGAAAGTGTATGAAACGCTTTAAAACTGTTGCGATTTATCGACCATAATATTTTGGTCAGGGCGGGTTTTTGAGATTGTCATACCATTTTTCTAAAATCGTGCAACACTCTTTGACCCCCCCTAGCCCCCCCTTGCCAAGGGGGGGAACAAGAATATTGTTGCATTCTTTTTTTAAATTGGTATCAATTATTGGCAGATATTGGCAGGTTTACCCGCCCCTACAACAATTACGATCGATCTTGATATTCATCAATCCCAAAGAAACCGGAAAAACCCGGTTTCTGACCACCCGTGGTAAGTCCTAAATTTGAGACTTGAGAACATTAGAAGCCGATGGCGGGATTTGAACCCGCGACCGACCGATTACGAATCGGTTACTCTACCACTGAGCTACATCGGCACAGACAATTTAGAAGTATAGCACAAATTCAAGAAAAAAGCAATGAGCTGTAGAATTTAATTCAAAACTCCACAACTCAGAACTTGAGGACGCTGGCTAGAAAAACCCGGTTTCTCTCCAAAACTCTGGCTGGCGATCGACATTAAGGCAGAAACCGGGTTTTTGACCCCGCAGACGAACAAGACTCAGAACTTGTTAAACGGCAAGTTCTCCGTCTGTTGAGCCGCCTCGGGCACCGGAATAAACCAATCCCCGCTGCATATCCAGCGTCAGCATAGTTCCGTCCCGAATTACCCGCATCGCATTGTCCACGCCCACCATCACCGGCACGCCCAAGCGCAAACCGATAATCGCAGCGTGAGAAGTCAAACTTTCCTCCTCCGTCACCACACCGGCTGCTTTGCGAATCATCTCCACAAACTCGGCGCTGGTGCGTTCTACTACCAAAATGTCTCCTGCGTGGAAATTCGCTACATCCGCAGCAGTGCGAGCAACTCTGGCCATGCCGCTCACTGCTCCCAAACCGACACCGGTACCTTTACCTAAAACTGCTGTCACTACTTCAACTTTGATCAAATCCGTCGAGCCGGCAACCCCTTGCAGAGTACCGGCTGTCATCACCACCAAATCTCCGTCGTACAGCAACTCTTTTTCTTGGGCGACATTGATCGCAGATTGAAATGTCTGGCCTGTGGAGGGCAAATCCAGAACCAGCAAGGGTTTGACTCCCCAGACTAATTGCAGTTGTCGGGCTACGTCTACGTGGGGAGTAACTGCCAAAATTGGAGTTTTTGGTCGGAATTTGGAGACATTGCGCGCTGTAGAGCCGGTTTTGGTCAGCGTCATAATCGCCGCTGCGTTCAACTGTTCGGAGATTTGGCTGACTGCTTGGCTGATGCCGTTGGGGATCGATCGACCGACATCTTCTACATTTCTAATATTGCGCTTAATTCCTTCCCTCTCCATCCGCACCGCAATTCTCGCCATCGTCGCCACCGCTTCGACGGCAAATTTGCCCACAGCCGTTTCATTGGAAAGCATCACCGCATCTGTTCCGTCGATAATGGCGTTGGCTACGTCGGAAATCTCGGCGCGGGTGGGACGGGGATTGTTCACCATGCTGTCGAGCATCTGGGTAGCGGTAATCACCGGAATCCCCATGCGGTTGGAAGTTGCAATCAAGCGCTTTTGCAAAATCGGCACGTCTTCGGCGGGCAGTTCCACGCCCAAATCGCCCCGGGCGACCATCACGCCGTTGCAAAGGGCGAGAATTTGTTCCATTTGTTCGATCGCCTCGTGCTTTTCGATCTTAGCAATCACCGGTACTTGCTTGCCCGCACTGGCAATCAGCTCTTTAATTTCCAGCATATCCTGGGGATTGCGGACGAAGCTCAGAGCCACCCAATCGACACCTTGGTCTAGGCCGAACATTAAATCTTTGCGGTCTTTATCGGTCAGCGCCTTAATTGACAGGTAAACTCCCGGAAAATTCACGCCTTTGTTGTTGGAAAGCGGCCCGCCCACGACCACGCGACAGTACAGTTCCCCCGCGCCGCGGTCTACTTTTTCCACCCGCATTTCCACTTTTCCGTCATCCAGCAGAATCATTGCTCCCTCTGGAACTTCCGAAGCTAGAGGTTCGTAGGTAACGGAGGAAATCAGTTCTGTGCCGACCACCGGGCGGCTGGTCAAAATGAAAGGATCGCCGTTTTTGACAACTATAGAGCCTGTTTCAAAGCGCCCTAAACGAATTTTCGGGCCTTGAAGGTCTTGGAGGATGGCGACCGGCTGGTTGAGTTCAAAGGATGTTTGCCGGATTAAACGAATGCTGCGCTGGTGGTCGTCTTCTGTTCCGTGGGAAAAGTTGAGTCGCAAAGTTGTGGCGCCAGCTTCTATGAGGTTGCGGAGCACTTCTGGGTCGGATGTTGCTGGGCCAATGGTGGCGACAATTTTAGTTCGGCGTAGGGCTTTTGGCGGTTGCATGAATTGAGATGGGGTGGCTGGAGGATTTCTTGTTTAAATTTCGGCTAACGTTTCATCTTTCAGTACAAGCAATGACGCTAGTCTCAACTCTTAAAAATTTTGATAGTGGTCAACACAGCAGGCATTGACCACTATATAGAATATCTGACTTTTTACCGATCGGTAATTTTTTCTTGGCGATCGGCTTTTTGGGAAATTATTTCCCCTCCCAGGCTTGACATAAATACAGATATACCCATTTATTAGAATTGGGCTGCTATGCTATGCGGCTATCTATCATTGGTATCCTTGCATAACAGCAATATTTGGCTTCTTGTCCAGAGGCTAGTGTCTGGCGATCGGACTCTGTTTTTTCACGAAACTTTACTATTGGCAGACTTGTATCTTATACTACGCAAGTGTGAAATATTAAGGAGTGTTAACAAAGATGTCGGAGGCAGGACGGCCGCTGACAGTGCCGAAAGAGTTTCTGAGTCCTCCGGGTGACTTCAATCCGACGCTGCTGTTGTTTTTGAGTGCATTAGCGACGATCGCGATTTCCTTTGTGGGTTACTGGTACGGAGACTGGCCGGATTGGTGTTGTTTTTCGCTAAACGTGCTGGCGCTGCACATGGCTGGAACCGTGATTCACGATGCGTCTCACAACGCGGCGCACCGCGATCGTACAATAAATGCTATTTTGGGACACGGTAGCGCGTTGATGTTGGGCTTTGCTTTCCCGGTATTTACGCGGGTACACATGCAGCATCACGCCCACGTTAACGACCCAGATAACGATCCAGACCATTATGTTTCTACTGGCGGGCCTCTGTGGTTGATTGCTGCGAGGTTCTTCTACCACGAGATTTTCTTCTTTAAGCGCAAACTGTGGCGGAAATACGAACTTTGGGAATGGTTTTTCAGCCGTTTGTTTGTAATCGGAGTGGTTTATATCGCCATTCAACACGACCATTTAGGTTACGTGCTGAATTTTTGGTTTTCTCCTGCTTTAGTGGTAGGGTTAGCCTTGGGGTTATTTTTTGATTATTTGCCGCACCGTCCGTTTCACGAGCGCGATCGCTGGAAAAATGCCAGAGTATATCCGAGTCCGATTCTGAATATTTTAATTTTGGGACAGAACTATCATTTGATCCATCATTTGTGGCCTTCAATTCCTTGGTACAATTACAAGCCAGCTTACGAAGCTGTGAAGCCGCTGTTAGATGAAAAGGGTTCTCCTCAAAGTCTGGGAATATTGGAAGGTAAAAAGGACTTTTGGAGTTTTATATATGACATCTTTTTAGGGATTAGGCTGCATCACAAGAAAGCCACTGATTGACAAAAAACCCGGTTTCTTCGAGAAGCCGGTTTTTTTTATGCGAAGGAAGAGGGAAGAAGGAAGAGGGAAGAAGGAAGAGGGAAGAAGGAAGAGGGAAGAGGGAAGAAGGAAGAGGGAAGAGGGAAGAGGGAAAAACAATTTTCCGCAACCGTTTCAGAAATCAATAAAATCTTAGGCTGATTGGCAATTGCTAGATCGGAAATCCCAACAGGAAAAGATAAGCTAAAATAAATCTATCTGCTGAAGAAGCCTATTTCAAGTCAGCCGATCGCAACTGCCATGACTCAAATTACTCTCGACCTCAACCCAATTATCAAGCTTACTGAAGAACAGTTTTATTTACTCTGTCAAGAAAACCCAGATTTAAAACTAGAAAGAAACGCTAAGGGAGAATTAATCGTGATGCCGCCGACAGGAGGAGAAACAGGAAAACGCAACGTCAAACTGATCGTACAACTGGCACTCTGGAACGAGCAAACTCAACTGGGCGAAGTCTTCGACTCATCTACAGGGTTTACTCTACCGAACAAAGCCGATCGATCTCCCGATGTCTCTTGGGTCGAAAAATCTCGCTGGGAGGCTTTAACTGCACAACAAAGAGAAAAATTCATTCCGCTGTGTCCCGATTTTGTGATTGAAATTCTTTCGCCAAGCGATAGCCTGAAAAAAACTCAAGACAAAATGCAAGAGTATATAGACAATGGTTGTCGTCTGGGTTTGTTAATTAACCGCAAAAAGCAACAAGTGGAAATTTATCGCCCCGATCGAGAACTTGAGGTATTGCAAGCACCTCAAACTGTTTCGGTAGATGTGTTGCCGGGATTTACCTTGAATTTACGGCAAATCTGGGATTAACAACAGACTGTTGCAATCCATAACAATTGCAGCTAATCGCTCAACTTCATCAATACTTGATCGGGACTATACCTGTACATTATGTGTTTTTCAGTTGGCTCGTAAACAATTGTGTTTTTCTGATTTATCAAAGGCTTAGTGTGTTTGATTTGCGCGTCAACAATTATTAAGGGAATTAGACCGGGCTCGAAAGCCGGACAAGTTCCGTCTGCTCGAAAATGTTGGCAGTAGTTACATCCTTTGTAATCACTCATTTTGTTATTACCTCTTTTCCTTCCTCATTTAAAAATAAACCCACCATGGCTGGTGGGTTAACTATTGAATCAATCAAAAAGTGATTTTCTTATTTTTCCGCAGCAACCGCGACGGCTAAATTCCAATCTGGCCGCAAATTTTGAGCTCCGCGCAAATAAGGATGATAAATTTCGCGGTGTGCGGGCCAATTGATGTGAATTAAAAAGCGGATGCAGCGTTCTAAAGCACCATTGACGTGCATTTGCTGGACATCCAACAAAGGAACATTGCACCATCGGGGGCGTTCGCGGGCGATCGCAGCCGGAAAGACAGCATCCAAATCGCGGGTAACAGAAAACGTAACACTAATTATTAATTCCGGATCTAAATTATTTCTTGTTTCTAATTCATCTAACAGTTCTCTCACCGCTTCTCGAATTGCTTCTACCGAATTATCGCTGGCAGTTGTTGCCCCGCGAATCGCCCGCACTTGCCAATCCACGCAAATATTCTCCATTTTTTATGATTAAGTCATTAGTCATTGGTCATTGGTCATTAGTCATCAGTCATTGGTCATTAGTTATTCGTTATTCGTTATTAGTTAGTTGTGAGCTATTAGCTGTGATGTGTCTGCTATCACGAATCTTTAGTTGTTATTTGCTGACTGCTGACTGCTGACTGCTGACTAAGGACTAAGGACTAAGGACTAAGGACTAATGACTATTTAATCACGGGCGATACAGCCACAGCGGCAAACCGCTAGTAGAAATCTCGAATTCCAGCAAATTTTTGTAAGCTGAAAGCCCGGATGTATCCAGACTACTCCCCAAAACGCGATTTAGGAAAGGTTTTTGTTTTTCTAGCGTGCAGCATTCGGTTTTTTCGGGATCGAGGCCTGCGAGTTCGGCTGTCAGGCGGCGAGCGTCCTCTTCTGTTCCGAGCCGATCGACCAAACCCAATTCTAAGGCTTGCTGGCCGGTAAAAACGCGGCCGTCGGCAAAAGTTTTGACATTTTCAACGGGGAGTTTCCGGGCTTCGGCGACGGTTTCGACGAATTGCTGGTAGCTGGTGTCGATCAAGTCTTGCAGAATTTGCTGTTCGGGATCGGTCAATGGTCGATCGAATGCCAAGATATCTTTATACGGCCCCGATTTAATCACCTGAAAAGACACCCCTACTTTTTCTAACAGCCGTTCAATATTATTGCCACGGATAATCACGCCGATGCTGCCAGTAATTGTACCGGGATTAGCAACGATATGTTGAGCTCCCATGCCGATGTAAACTCCGCCAGAAGCTGAAATATTGCCGAAACTGGCGACAATTTTGATTTTTTCGCCCAAACGCTTGAGGGCGCTGTAAATTTCTTGGGAATCGCCGACAGTGCCGCCGGGGCTGTCTATCCGCAGCAGCAAGGCGGGAAATTTGCGCTCTTCAACGGTTTTGAGGGCTTCTAGAACTCGTTTGCGGGTTTCTCCGGCTATGGCTCCGGTGACTTCGATGCGGGCGATTTGTTTGCGGTAGCGGGGCTTGAATGGCCAAATCATGGGCAGTTTCGGGCAATGTGAAATTTTGTAGCTAACTTATAGTGTGCCTTATCTGAAGGAAGAAGGAAGAGGGAAGAAGGAAGAAGGAAGAAGGCCACTCGTGAGACTGAAGAAACCGGGTTTTTTCGAGAGATTCAGGGTTTGAGGCAGATATTGGGGTGAAAAAACAAAGGTGATGGCCACTTGATGAGACTGAAGAAACCGGGTTTTTTGCAGAGATTCAGGGTTTGAGGCAGATATCTGGGTGAAAAAACAAAGGTGATGGCCTAGGAGTGCGATCGCGAACAACACCGATATATAATTGTAAAAATTGCTTAACAAATCTACATCATTCCCGAGAGCGCCACTCTCATCAATTATTTGGAGTCTCCGCCATGCAGCTAAAACTTACCGATTCTAAACTGCCCTTTGCACCGCTGTTGCTGATTGCGCCGTTTTTCCTGTGGGGAACCGCGATGGTAGCGATGAAAGGAGTCATGCCACACACGACACCGCTGTTTGTGGCTGTCGTGCGTTTATTACCTGCGGGCGTGTTGGTGTTGCTGGCGGCGGCATTGATGGGAAAACAGCAGCCTGCCGGTTGGAAAGCTTGGCTGTGGATTTCGCTATTTGCATTAGTTGACGGCACTTTGTTTCAAGGCTTTTTAGCCGAAGGTTTGGCGAGAACCGGTGCGGGTTTGGGTTCGGTGATGATTGATTCTCAACCGCTAGCAGTGGCGATTTTGTGTTTGTGGCTGTTTCAAGAAAAAATAGGTTTTTGGGGCTGGTTGGGCTTAGTAATTGGCGTTATCGGCATCAGTTTGATTGGATTGCCGGATGGCTTGATTTTGGGGCTGTTTCACCCTGAAAGCGTGCAGGTTTCTGCGGGTATCGAAAGTGTGTTTCAGGGCGGGGAATGGTTGATGCTGTTGGCGGCTTTGTCGATGGCTGTGGGTACGGTTTTGGTGCGCTGGGTGTGCCGCTATGTTGACCCGGTGGTGGCGACGGGCTGGCACATGATTTTGGGCGGTTTGCCGCTGTTGGCGATTTCGGCGGCTACTGAGTCGGGGCAGTTTGTGAATATCGATTTGTCGGGTTGGATGGCTTTAGGTTATTCTACGGTGTTCGGAAGTGCGATCGCCTACGGTTTATTCTTTTACTTTGCATCAAGCGGCAGTTTGACGAGTTTAAGTTCTCTGACTTTTCTGACACCAATTTTTGCTTTGCTGTTCGGGAATTTGTTGTTGGGTGAGGTGCTCAATCCGGTACAATCGATGGGAGTCGGGCTGACGTTGGTGAGTATTTATTTGATTAATCAGCGGGATACTTTAGCTGAGAAATTGGGGAAAGGCCGGAAGGGTGCAGCGAATTCTGAGGAGGAAGTGGCGGGGTTGTTGGAGTCGTCTGAGTTGGATTCTGTAGAGTTGCCGGTGCAGTTGCGGGTGAGCGAATTGGAGTCGGAAGTTTAGTTGTTGGGGCGGGTTTTTTGAAAGATTAATTAAACAGGTTTGTTGGTGTTTAGAAATAGTCGATAGCCCGACAGTCCGACAGGGAATTAATTCCCTGTCTCATAGCGAAAGTCCTCTGAAAGAGGACTGAAGAAAATATCATTTTTATGAGTGTTTCACGGACGCGGTGCATTCGTTATCAATGAAAGAAACTATGTTTATTTTATGATAAAAATTCAATAAATCATGAGTCCTACCCCTGCCGGACTGTGGGACTGCGCGCGGATTTAAACGACTGTTGGACTGTCGGTCTGTAATTTGTTGGGATTAATTTGTGTTTAACAATTATCGCTTTACCCACAGTCCGACAGGGAATTAATTCCCTGTCTCATAGCGAAAGTCCTCTTCAGAGGACTGAAGAAGATATCATTTTTATGAGTGTTTCACGGACGCGGTGCATTCGTTATCAATGAAAGAAACTATGTTTATTTTATGATAAAAATTCAATAAATCATGAGTCCTCCCTGCCGGACTGTGGGACTGCGCGGGGATTTAAACCCCTGCCAAACTGCCGGGTAACGCGCAAATTTAAACCCCTACCAAACGGCAAATTACATACAAAGCCAAACCTAGTTTCTACTATGCTGGTTCAGTATATTCGCAAAAAATATTCAGACCAATTTTGAGCAAATACAGAACAATAATAGTAGCTATAGTAGGGTCGATCGGAATTCCCGAAGAAGCGCCCAAACCGACAATAGCAACAATTAATCCCGTAAGTAAAGGCGTACTCCCAGGATTTTTGGTATATTCTTTGAATTGGGCGCGCAAGCCTTCATTGCCGCAGAGTTCGGCGCGGAGAGTTTTCATCGTGACTTGCAATAGAGATTTACCGCCTTTTTGCTGTTCTGGAATTTCCATTTTTTCGCCACGAAACCACAATTCATCAAAACTGGTGTCTATTCTGCCGTTATTTTTTTCCAGTATCGCCAAAGCTGCTTGTGCGGGAATGTAATCTTGCAACATCATTCGCTTTTCATTGATTTCGGCGGGAGTTAGTATCGGTTCCATATTATTTTGCGGGTAAGTTAGTTAAACAATTTTGATTGTCATGATTATACCAGTTAGGAATTACGCGCTCCGACCAGAGAAACCGGGTTTTTTCGCGAATCTGCGCGTCGCAATGAATATCTTGGCAAAAACCCGGTTTCTGAGCCCCTGCGTCACACCAAGAAACCGGGTTTTTTCGTGAATCTGCGCGTCGCAACGAATATCTTGGCAAAAACCCGGTTTCTGAGCCCCTGCGTCACACCAAGAAACCGGGTTTTTTCCCGAATCTGCACATAGCAACCCATATTTTCGCAAAAACCCGGTTTCTGAGCCCCCGTGCGTAAATCCTGTCACAATTAATCAGCTCCCTCCTCCTCTGTTTCACTGGCTTCCTGAATAGCTGAAAACCAGTTTTCGGGACACTCATTACCCGTAAACTCTCGCCAAATTATCTTAAACTGACTGTCTCCCAACTGTTTGAGCATTCGCCCTAAATTATGGATATCCGAGACAACAAATTCTTCATTATGCTCGATGTCAATGACTAAGGCTTGAATGTAAATTTTCACCGCCTCCGTCCAATTCGATTCGGCTTCTAAGGTTTGGCCCCATGCAGTTAGAGTTAAGGAAGCTTGACGCCAATCATTGGCTGCACTTAGGGCTGTAAATGCTTTTTGAAAATACGCAACAGCAGTGTCAAAATCTCCTTGCTCTTTGGCAATGTTTCCCAATCCTTCATACTGGTTAGCAGCCTTGTGAGAATCCCCCGCATCTTCATAAATTTGGAGAGCTTTGTTGTAAAAAGCGATCGCATCATCAAACCGCCGTTGCTCTTCGGCTACTCTTCCCAGTTGGTGATAGTCGCCAGCAGCATTATAAAAATCCCCCGCATCTTCATAAATTTGGAGAGCTTTGTTGTAAAAGGCGATCGCATCATCAAACCGCCGTTGCAATTGGGCTACTATTCCCAGTTGGTGATAGTCGCCAGCAGCGTTGTACAAATCCCCCGCATCTTCTCTAATTTGGAGAGATTTGTTGTAAAAAGCGATCGCATCATCAAACCGCCGTTGCTCTTCGGCTACTATTCCCAGTTGGTGATAGTCGCCAGCAGCCATGTACAAATCCCCCGCATCTTCTCTAATTTGGAGAGATTTGTTGTAAAAAGCGATCGCATCATCAAACCGCCGTTGCTCTTGGGCTACTATTCCTAGATTGTGATTAATAGTGGCAATATTGTCATTGACGGAGGAGTCATTTAAGGCTGTCAGTTCATCCAGAATTTCTTGATAAACGGCTCTTGCTGTTTCCCAGTCGGCACTTTGAGTAGCTTCATTTGCATCTATTCCTCGCAAATACCTCCAGAAATTAAAAGCATCTTGCCCCTTTGCCTTTGCTTGTGCCAAGTGGATGCCAATTTGGTTCAGAGCCCTTACTCGCAGGGACTTAAATTCTGGTTTGCGCCCCCATCGCTGATATACTTCCCCCAAGGCGAAAAGAATACGATAAGCATTACCCCAATCCTGCTGCTGTTCTGCCAGTCGTAAGTGTTGCAATAAATTCGGTTCTTCCACTCGCAGCACAAAGGTTGCCAATTCCGCATTGCCGATCAGTTCTCTATTGCATTGATCAGCCAACAGTACGTAGAAAACCAGCAACTTTTTTTCCAAATTACTGATTACCTCCTGCGAACCCATTTTGTCTAACTGTTGTCGTAGATACCAAGGCAATGCCGGGTGAATTTTGTAAATATTTCCCCCCAAATCTTCCAGAATTCCGGCCGCAGTTGCTTCATTCAAAAGTGCAATCCAATCCGCTTTCTGCAAGTTTTCTCCAAACACCGTCCGATATGCTTGTCCCCAATCAATATCAGGATTTCGAGAAAAAGCATGAAGCCAATCAGCATCAACCCGATCGCAAAATAGCCCTAAAAACGGCAAATGCTGCCGCGCCCGTTCCGACAAATTAGCAAACGAATAATCCAGCGACACCATTAGAGATTTATCTCTCCCTTCCTCCTCTGCACCCTTAAAAGTATCCAATCCCCGCCGCAGCGCCTCAATCAACTGCACCGGAGATTGCGTTTTCAAATGCCGCAACACCACCCTCAGCGACAGCGGATGTCCGTCCAACAGTTTCAGCAACTCCAGATATTCACCAGGCAATTTCGCCCTATCAACCCCCGCTTGCTTCAGAATCTCCGCCGCCAACTCTTCCGCATCCGGCTTTACCAATCCCTTTAACTCCCGCAGCGCGTAACCGCAATCCAACCAATTTTCCTCGCGCCGGCTGGTAATCAAAACCCAAGATTGTCCCCCGCGCAACTCTTTAAGAAATTGCTTCAAACTGTCTCTTTCCGCAGCCGGTAAAAGCGGCTGATTCCCCTGGGGAAACCCATTCACCGGTTCAAAATTATCCCAAATCAGCAAACAAGGATTAGTTTGCAAATATTGCCGCACCACATCCTGCTGTTTTTCCGATGGCAATGACGCGAATTTTTCACCCCCCAGTTTCCGGCCAATTTGATTCACCACCTGACTGAATCCCGCACCGCTTTCAAAAGAAGTGAAGAAAACCCCACCTTTTCGCCCCTGAGTATCAACCAACCACCGCGCAAATCCTCCTACCAACTCAGTTTTCCCGACGCCGCCCATCCCCTGCAACAGCACAATATAATTTTGGCGAAAAGCTCTTTCCAAGCACAAAATATCGTAATCTCGCCCAATAAAACCATAGGCGCTAACATCTGGCAAATTTACCAGTAATGCCGAAGCAATCGCAGATGAATTATCAGCTTCCTCCATTAAATCTGCAAAACTGGGAGTCGCAGTTGTCGGGCGAAAAGGCCTGCAAGGTTCCTGCTGGTACAATACCGGCACCAGCCAATCTTGCAGCGGTAACAGCCCTTTGGGACTGGGGCGCTGATTCTCGATGGACATGGATTTGCGCCCCGCAGCCACCGCAGAGGCGATATCTTGTCCCCGCACCAATTCCCCGTACAGCCGTCCCATAAAGTGTTTCGCCCCTGTCGCGTAGACGGAATAAGCCATTGCGACAACGCCTTTCGCACCCAACTTCACCAACTGTCCCGCGACAGATGAAAAAGGTTCTTCTCCCGCTTCACCCGACTTGCAAGCATTGAGAACAAACACCGGCACGCGGCAATCATTCAAATATTGAGCAATTTCCCTAGCAGTAACAATTTCCGGGTTGCCGTCATTATCTTCAAAAACTAGAACGCCTTCACCCAATTTGCCGTACTGAGTTTGCACGATTTTGCTATCAGCTTGAAAATCGCCGTGTCCGTCAAAATGAACGATATGATAAAAGCCTTTGCGGGCGTTAAGTTCTGCTTCAAACTGCTTTAAACTGGGGGGACGCAATACAGTAAGATTTACCTGTTTTTGAATCGGTTTGAGCGCCTCTAGCATCGGGCGGGCGATAGTTTGAAAATTAATATCGCGCTCTCCGTAGGGTCGAGCAATTACCAGTAAAATATTTAATTGTTCGTCAGACATTGCGCCCAATTCTGCCCGAACAGCATAGTTGCTAAGACTGCGATACATCCCCGCCAGCAAAGGTGCGAGAAATTGATAATCTGGGGAAAACAGCAATTCCCAGGGCAAATTGAGGACTGCCGCATCATCGGAAATAATGCTAATTTCGCACTTATCCAAGCCGGCGCGCGTCGCTTCCTGAAAAAACTCGCGTGCTTTCTCGCTGCTGCGAAATACTAAGTCAAATAGCTGCTGTCCCCAAGCCTGCAATTTTTGTTCAATTTTTTTAGCATTTTCCGGTTCGAGTCCGTAGGGAAAGCGCAGGTATTCTTCGAGATACCACCGCAAATCGGCTAGAACTTTGCTGTCAAATGGATGTTCAAAGGTTGCGGGAGGAGCAACTCGGGGTGCTGAGTTTCCCCGCTGCCAGAATAGTTGGATCGAATCAGCATCGTGATTGATGCGTAGGGAGTTTTCTGCCATGTTTTGTGCGGCTGGATTAACTTATTATTATATGAGGATTTACCCATTACAGCCAAAGAAACCGGGTTTTTGGCTGTTTTTGCGCTGTGTCGAGGTATTCTCGCAAAAAACCCGGTTTCTGGGCACTCGCGCGCCAGTCCTGAATTAATTATTCAAATTTGTAGCTGTTGATTCCGGATTGTTTGAGAAACATCGATATAAAAAGGTTTGTAGTGAGGACTTTAGTCCGCATTTCGATCTAGTTTGGAATAAAAGACTTCTGTCTTGGCTGCGAACTGTTTAGCGCTTTGATAAATTTAGGGAGAATTGGTTAATTCTTGAATCAATTGATTGAGAGTTACAATTCGAGGCGCAGTAATTAGTATCTAGCAAGACTTTCACAGATTGTATTTCTCCTTCAAAGCTTCCCATCTAGCTTCCTCTGCATCGAAGTCAGGTGAGATAGGTTGAGTATTCTCAAACCAGGCTTGCAAAGCCTTAATTTTAGTTGTCACTTTTCTTTTAGGGTTAGCTTCTTCCGACTGGATTACTAGCTGTGGGGAACTGACAACCGCATCAGCCACTGGCAAAACGATGATTTCGACATCTCCGGGTGGCATATCCACGGATTCCAAAACTACCAAGTTGCCAGTTGCATCGATTTTACCTCTCAGTTTGTATGCTTGCATACTAATCTCCTAAGTTTTGTCTCTATTATACGACATAAAAATCTGGATCGTTACCAGTCATCCTCTTCAACAATTTGAATATTTCTAGTCTCAATCTCTTCTATAAACAATTTCAGACTAGGATTATGTTGGTAATGCTTCATCAAAACTTTATGCTTGCCATATTGTTTGGCAATCTCTCGATAATATTCAGGATTTTTAGCCTTCTTGTCAATTGTAAAATTGTGTTGCTTGGAAAGCTCATCATTTAACGTATTAAGACAGTTTTTGCATTTAGCTTTTTTCTTCTTATCTGTATAATACAGTGGGAGCAACCAACACTCAATAGAATGTACAGATATTGCAAAAATTATCTTCTTTTGATTGGTGTTGTAAAAATCCTCACCAATCGCGTCTCTCAATTTATCAATAACTTTTGCAATCAACTGCTGGGGAGTAAACTCACCATTTTCATCTTGGTGGGCGATATCATAATCTTCTGAAACATCAGTATCTATTTGAATAATGATATAGTCAATAAATTGAAATGATTCTCGAAAATCTTTTGACTTGCAATAATCAAAAACTAGAGTCCAACCGCCGTATTTAGATTTATTCTGATTGTCTTTATCTCTTTCTGGTTGAAGTGGTTCGACATCTAGATCGAGACTCTTGAAATATCCAGCTAAAATATTCTCAATTACAATTTGGTCAGTAAGTCCCTCTGCAATCAATCCAAAACTAATCATATTAAAAATTCTTAGGAATTCCGCCGATATAGCCTCTCAAAAATGCCTCTGATAATTTCACAGGTTCTTGTCCCTCCAAAGGTTTAGGTTTGAGAATGCGTCTAGCTTTAGTGTAACCTAATTGGTTGCGGGAAATCGCAAACAGTCGCTGTTCGTCATCATCTAAATCCAAACCATCCAAAACTGCTGGGTTGTGAGTTGTAAAGATGACTTGTTTATCATTCTTTTTTGCTAGTTCGACTAATTCTTCGATTAATCTGCGGCCTAATCTGGGATTGAGAGAAGCGTCAATGTTATCAATTGCAAAGAATTGAGGTGTAAGTTCGCTGATGAACAAGGTAAAATAAAACAGTAAAAACAAAAAGCCTTCATTCGAGCTTCTTTGGTCGAAATAATTTAAATCTGCATCTAAGTACCTATCTGTGATTTGAAGGCTGTATTCAAATTCGCTATAAGTGCGAGGAAGCTCAAAATCCTTAAACCAATCTATTAACTGAAGTAATTTTTTGATTTTTGTAAGTTTTTCCTGATTTTCTTCTAAACTTAAAACTTGTAACAGCTTAAACAAACCTTCACCGTAAATGCCTAGGGGTTGAATTTGCTCTTCTCGTTCAAAGATTCGCAAGGAGTAATTTTCCGGAGAATAAATCAAAAAATTGTGTATTTTCATGGAATCAATTACTTTGCTAAGCGGTTCTTGAAAAATATTTATAAAAACATTCTCATCGTTAGCTATTTTTGTTATAAATTCTTCTTTGTCACCGTCAAATGTCTTAAGAAACTCTCTGAGTTTGAGTAGAGATAGCTTGCCTGCTTCTTTATTTCGCCACTGAGAATAGGGATGATTATCATTGTTTAGTACAAAACTAAGTTCTTGCTTATTTTGTCCTAACAATGAGATTATTATATCTAGTGCTAAATTTTCCTTTTCAAAAGCCGATCGCATAAATCGAGGTTCTGTCACCCGAATCCCCCGTGCAGCTAGGAACTCGTTATCAAGTTTATCATTAGCAGCCGCAGAAGCCAGGGCGATCGCCTCCAAAATATTGCTCTTACCGCAGCCATTTTCGCCAATCAGTACGGTGACTCGCCCTAATTCCAACTTCAGCTTTTGAATTGACTTGTAATTTTGGATTCTGACTTCTCCAATCATAATTAAATCCCCTATAATCTGAGTATACTCATTGTATCTCCGATCGCATGGAACTCAAAGAACGCCTGCACAGCCACCTAATTCAAATTGTACGCGATCGCGATCCTTACTTGGCATCCGAAGGGCACTTCTATGTCCAGCAATACATCCGCGAACAGTTATTGCAGTCGGGCACTGTAGAAACCGACGATTTTGCAGTGCGCGGGCGAATTCATCACAATTTTATCTTGGATGTATCCCCCTCCGAAAAGGGGGGGAAGCAAGAAAATTTGCCGATCGTAATTGGTGCTCATTACGATACTGTACCCGGAACGCCTGGGGCTGATGATAATGCTACGGGTGTTGCTGTTTTGCTGGAATTGGCAAGGGATCTCGCACTTCAACCGCTAAAATATCCAGTACAGTTAGTTGCCTTCGATATGGAAGAAACTGGTTATTGGGGAAGCCATCATCATGCAGCTAAATGCAAGCAACAGCAACAGTCAATTCGGTTGATGATTTCTTTGGAAATGTTGGGTTATTGCGATCGCACTCCGAACTCCCAAAGCTATCCGGCGGGACTCAAATATTTTTATCCAAATATTGGCAATTTTATTGCTTTAATTGGAAATTTGCGGACTGTGCGCGATATGATGAATTTGAGCAGAAATATCCGCAAATCCGGTCAGCCTTGCGAGTGGTTGCCGGTGCCGAATCGAGGTTTGATTGTGCCGGATACTCGCCGCAGCGATCATGTTCCTTTTTGGGATAATGGTTATCCGGCGATTATGGTGACGGATACGGCTAATATGCGGAATCCGCACTATCATCAAGCAAGCGATACAATTGAGACTTTGGATTTGGATTTTTTGGCTGGTGTTTGTCGGGGGTTAATTGAGGCTATTCGATATCTATAATTTTATTTTAATGAACCGCGAAGACGCGAAAAACGCGAAGGAAGAAAGAAAGAAGATGATAGAAAAAGATATGAATACTGTTTTTCCCGATCGCACTTCGTGGCAATTTTGGATCGATCGCGGCGGTACTTTTACTGATATTGTCGCCCAAAAGCCCGACGGTAAGCTAGTTATTCACAAGCTGCTGTCGGAAAATCCCGATCGCTACACCGACGCAGCAGTCCAAGGAATTCGCGATATTTTGGGGATTGGGGCGGGGGAATCGATACCGGCGGCCCAGATTGCAGCGATTAAAATGGGGACGACGGTAGCGACAAATGCTTTGCTTGAACGCAAGGGCGATCGCACTATTCTGTTAATTACTAAAGGTTTTGGCGACGCGCTGAGAATTGGCTATCAAAATCGCCCGAATATTTTCGCCCGCCACATTGTGCTGCCCGAAATGCTGTACGATCGCGTTATTGAGGTTGCAGAACGTTACAGCGCCCGAGGTGAAGAGTTAATTGCTGTCAATCCTGAGTTTATCCCGTATTTGCAGCAAGCCTACGATGACGGAATTCGCAGTTGTGCGATCGTCTTTATGCACGGCTACCGCTATTCGGAACACGAAAAACAAGTTGCTCAAATAGCCAGAGAAATTGGTTTCACTCAAATTTCAGTATCTCACGAAGTCAGTCCTTTAATGAAATTAGTTTCCCGGGGAGATACTGCGGTTGTCGATGCTTATTTATCTCCGATTTTACGCCGATATGTCGAACAAGTAATTAGTCAGTTAATCGAGGCAGAGCCTCGGGATATGCGTATACAGGCAGAGCCTGTAAACGAGGTTAAATTCCCCAATGCCCAATGCCTAATGCCCCATCCCCCATCCCCCAAATTAATGTTTATGCAGTCGAACGGCGGCTTAGTTGATGCCGCCCAATTTCAAGGCAAAAACAGTATTTTATCCGGGCCTGCTGGGGGAATTGTCGGTGCAGTTCAAACGAGTAAAAAGGCGGGTTTCGATAAAATTATTACCTTTGATATGGGCGGAACTTCGACAGATGTTGCCCATTTTAACGGCGAATACGAACGCGAATTTGAGACGGAAATTGCTGGGGTGAGATTGCGATCGCCCGTGATGGCAATTCACACTGTAGCAGCCGGTGGCGGTTCGATCGTGTTTTTTGATGGGGCGCGCTACCGCGTCGGGCCGGAGTCTGCGGGCGCTAATCCAGGCCCGGCTTGCTATCGGAAAGGCGGCCCTTTGACGGTGACTGATTGCAATGTGATGTTGGGCAAAATTCAACCGGATTTTTTCCCGAAAGTGTTTGGATTGCAGGGAGATTTGCCGATCGATCCTGACGCAGTTAAGCAAAAATTTGTGCAGTTAGCGGGGGAAATTGGGGGCGAGAGGACACCGGAACAGGTGGCGGAGGGGTTTTTGGCGATCGCGGTGGAAAAGATGGCTAATGCGGTCAAAAAAATCTCGCTTCAGCGCGGTTACGATGTTTCCGAGTATACATTGTGCTGTTTCGGCGGTGCGGGCGGCCAACACGCTTGTGCGATCGCCGATAGTTTGGGCATGAAACGGGTGTTTATTCACCCTTACGCGGGGGTGCTATCCGCCTACGGTATGGGTTTGGCTGATGTGCGGGCTATGCGCGAAAGGGCGATCGAGCAATTATTAACTTTAGAATTAATCGCTGGGTTGCATCCTATTTTAGCGCAGTTGGAGGCGGAAGGAAAGAGGGAATTGAACCGCAGAGGCGCAGAATTATCCGAAATACAGCCCGATATTTTAGTTGTTAGGAAGCTGCATCTCAAATATCAGGGAAGCGATTCGGTTTTAATCGTAAATTTTGCTGGAAGTGTTGAAGAGATGCAAGCGGATTTTGAGTCAGCACACCGACAGCGTTACAGTTTTATGATGCCGGAAAAATCGCTAATTGTAGAAGCGGTTTCGGTGGAAGTTATAGAAACAATGAATGTACTGGATAATTCTACAATTTCCCCATCTTGTGGCACAGGCATCTTGCCTGTGTCCCCAATTTCCACTGTGCAAATGTATGTTGCTGGTGAGTGGCGGGAAACGCCTGTTTATCAGAGAGACGATTTGCGATCGGGCGACTGCATTACGGGCCCGGCTACGATCGTCGAAGCAACTGGAACTAATATCATAGAACCGGGTTGGGAAGGGGAAATCACCAAAAATAATGACTTAATTTTGAACCGCAGATCCGCGCCGATGAATGCAGTTAACACCCATTCATCGGCGGTTAAATCTGATCCAGTTTTGCTGGAAATTTTTAATAACTTGTTTCGGGCGATCGCCGAACAAATGGGCGTTACTTTACAAAATACAAGTTCCTCAGTCAACATCAAAGAACGCCTCGACTTTTCCTGTGCAATTTTCGACCAAAACGGGCAATTAGTTGCCAACGCGCCGCACATTCCCGTGCATCTCGGTTCCATGAGCGAAAGTGTTTCAGCTTTAATCCTAGCACAAAGTCATACTATTAAACCGGGCGATGTTTATGTTTCTAACAATCCCTACAATGGCGGCACGCATTTACCAGATATCACCGTAATTACTCCAGTATTTAATCGTGATTCCTCGCTTCCTTTATTTTATGTTGCGTCGCGGGGACACCACGCCGATATCGGCGGCATCACTCCCGGTTCCATGCCTCCCAACAGTAAAATGGTAACTGAAGAAGGCGTATTGTTTGACAATTTCCAGTTAGTGTGCGAGGGCAAATTCCGAGAACCAGAATTACTACAAATCCTCACATCCGGGGATTTTCCGGTTCGCAATGTCGCACAAAATATCGCCGATTTGCAAGCGCAAATTGCCGCCAACAATCGCGGTTTAGCAGAACTTGTCAATATGGTAGAACATTACGGCTTGGAAACAGTACAAGCTTATATGGGTTTTGTGCAAGATAATGCTGAAGAATCTGTGCGCCGAGTCATTGAGGTTTTGACTGACGGCGAGTTTACTTATCCGATGGATAGCGGCGGAGAAATTAAGGTAGCTATTACAATTAACAAGTCTGCGCGCAGTGCGAAAATCGATTTTACTGGCACTTCTCCCCAACTATTCAACAATTTTAATGCTCCGGCTGCGGTGTGTAAAGCGGCTGTGTTGTATGTTTTCCGCACTTTGGTAGATGACGATATTCCTCTGAATGCGGGCTGTTTGAAGCCTCTGGAAATCATCAATCCCGCTGGCTGTATGCTGAATCCGCGCTATCCGGCGGCTGTGGTGGCGGGAAATGTGGAAACTTCGCAGAATATTACGGATGCTTTGTATTGTGCGCTGGGTGCGATCGCATCTTCTCAGGGCACGATGAATAATTTCACATTTGGCGATCGACGCTATCAATATTATGAAACAATTTGTGGCGGTTCGGGTGCTGGTGCAAATTTCGACGGCACAGATGCAGTGCAAACTCACATGACTAATTCGCGTTTAACCGATCCAGAGGTATTGGAATGGCGGTTTCCGGTGTTGTTAGAAAGTTTTGCAATCCGGGCTAATAGCGGGGGGAATGGATATCATCGCGGCGGTAATGGAGTGGTGCGGCGAGTGCGGTTTCTGGAAGCGATGACGGCGGGAATTTTATCGGGGCGGCGGGTGGTTTCTCCCTGCGGTTTGCATGGAGGTGAAGCGGGGAAAGTTGGGCGCAATTATGTTGAAAGATTTGATGGAAATGTGGAGGAATTGGGGAGTACGGCGAGTGTGGAAATGCGATCGGGGGATGTGTTTGTCATTGAGACTCCCGGGGGCGGAGGTTATGGTTTTCCTAGCGATCGTGGTTGATAGCCTTCATCCGTTCGAGGGTGATAAGCTGTTAGTCATTTAAATTTATTGCCTCAACGCCTTACAGTATGGGGTCTGGCACACAAATAGTGCAGTTTGAATGTCGAACAGCTTAACTCCCGCGAACGGTATACAAAAAGTGCGATATCTTAATATTATTCAGCTTCTATCCAACCCTTAATTGTTTCAATAGGAACGCTGACTAGCGGATGATTGAAGATTGCTTTCAATGCTTCAATGCCACCTGCTTTTAAAGCACTTCGCAACCGCTGTTTAAGAGTGGGATTTTCCTTTATTTCATGCTGAATAGCTACAGCTACAGCGGATTCAGTGATAGTTGGATTAGTCTGAGCTATTTGATTCAACAATTGCTGAATTTCTGCTGCTGCATCAACTAAATTCTGAGGTGGATTATTGATGAAGTCACCTTCAACATTCCCCGCAGCACCTGTGACGGGGGCGTTAAAGTTCATTTGTACTTTGCGCTCTGACATAGTGTTAATGGCTTGATTTAGTACATTAAAAATTATAGCATTTCTGTAAATCTCTCCAAGGGCGGCAACAGCACTAGCCCGAACACTTGGATCGCTATCTTCCAATGCAGCTTGATATAGAGTAGCGATCGCCTCTTTGCTGTCAGCACCCATTTTAGCCAAAGCTTCAGCAGCATTAATGCGAACGAGAGAAGACGGATCGTTTTGCAAAATATGACATATCAACTCAATTGTCCTGGTTTTTGACTCGCTGAACTCATTTTGTTCGCTCACTGTAGAATTCTCCCAAGGACAATACAGCTTTAGCACGAACAGCAGGATCTTGACTTTCCAAATCTTGCAGTAAGGGAACTATCTCTTTTGGAAATTCCTGGTTGAGCCAGTCGAATTGACGATCGGTAATTTTGTTGTTGCTGCTGTTGTTCTCTTTAGAATTGAGGTGCAGGAGTAAATGTTTGTTCTTTGCGTCGGCTACTAACTCGAAGTTAGCGATTAATCCTTGACTCTTTATTATTTGTACGAGGTGGATAGTTGCCTCTGTTGCTGGAACTACGACGGTTAAATTCCCTGCTAGGTTAGCTTCCCGAATGCAGGCGATTGTCTGGGCGATCGCATCTTCATAATTTGCGCTTGTCTCGTATGTTTTGGTTCGCGGATTGAGATGTTCGTATAACGATGCAGAACCAAAATTTCCCACAGAACCAAAACTTTCCCAGGTTATTGGCTGATTTTCATATCTTGCAAATGAGATATTTCGATCGTTAATATCTATGACACAGTTCTCTGTTTCATTGTCACTCTCGATGAATTTGGATAATTCTGCAATTACTGATTTTAGCCCCTTTATATCATTTGTAGTAAAGACAGCTTTTTCACCAGAATTCATAGATACTTCCAGTCCATATTTTTTGACCCAGATTTTTGGCATTATCATTACAAATAATGCTGGCAGCATAAATAAAAATCCTAATTTTATATTTGGAGAAATCAAAGAGAGTCCCACACCACATAAAAACATTCCGAAAAACATTCCGATATGTACAAAGGGATTTATGATATCCACTCCTGTTATTTTAAATCCAGTAACGTTACAAAATTGATATACAACATCTCCAAATTTGACTATTTTCTTGGTAATATATATGGTCGTCAACTTAGAATATATCGTTCTAGAGCTAACTGGAGTATTCGCTTTGCCTCGCACTGCATTACTTATCAGCATACTTTTTACCTTCAAAGTAACTTACTAAATATTAATTAATAGTGCTAATTTCACACGATGAACTAACAAAGAAGTTGATAAATCATTAATCTGTATGTAAGCTCTCCTATTATATCACAAATCGAATCTGTTGTTATTTATGCACTAGATTGATGTTTATCCCATGCTTCCGGCATCTCATCCCAAATTTTCTCATCCAGAAGTCTCCCAGCAGCTTTAGGTGTTCTACCTCCCCATTGCTTAAAGAAAAACGCTACTTTAGCATCCTCGCACTGCTGCTTAATATTCTCAACCCATTCTGGTTGGATGGGACGGTGTTTTACCCCAGATTCTCCCCCGACAATTACCCAGTGAATGTCTTTTAAATCTAGTTCTAAATTACCTAAAAGCGGTTCGCATGATAGAAATCTGACTTGGGCGGGTACTTGTCGCAAACAGTCAATCCTGTTAACATAGTTTTGATTTTCAACAGAAACTCCCATCCAAATATTGTCATGCCAGTCTAATTGGTCAGCTATTTCTCGAAGGCCTTCGTGTCTTTTGGTCAGAATTTGATATATATGCCAGGGAGTTTCACGCATTACATCAAAAACTTCTTTGAGAAAATCTATTGGCACTTCTTCATGAAATAAATCGCTCATCGAATTTACGAAAATACGGCTGGGTTTTTTCCAGCGCTTTGGTTCTTCCAAGCGATTTCTATGGAGTGTTAAATCAAAGCCGTTAGGAAAATTAGTGTGAAACCTTTTTGTTAATGCTTCTGCATAACAATGGGTGCAGCCCGGACTGACTTTATCGCAGCCAGTTGTGGGATTCCATGTGCGATCGCACCATTCTATACCAGTATTAATGCTAGACATACAAACACTTGACCCTTGAAACAACTAATTATCTTTTTAGGTGCGCTGGATACATAGAGTTTATATGTATCAATTTAGATTAATGCAGCATCACCTACAACTCCATTATATAATTAAATTGACTTAAATATCAACACTTTTTAAGCAGTTGCATTAAATGTAGATCGTAGTGTAGAATCGGGCTGCAACAGCATTTATTCCCAAAACCTTTACAGAACAATTGTGCAAGCACCTGTTTTTTCCGAACTAAACCACCCTGTGGTCAAATCCCTGTTCCATCACAGCGATCGCGAATTATTGACTTTGTTTCAAAACCATCCCGATCAGGGCCGCTTCTTTACGGCGATTTTTTGCCGCTACGCTCAAATTGTACACTCCCTGATCCGCCATTCCGTGCGATCGCCCGTACAAGGGGATTACCTGTTCGCCCACACCTGGCAGCACATCTATCACGAGCTCCGAGGCCTCGATTTGCGCCGCGAAACCCAAGATCCCGATGGCGACAATCTCAGTCTCCAAAACTGGCTGATTAATGTCACCGCTGTCTGCATCAATCAAGCCGAATTGCCCCCAGTTGAGTCGATTCACTACTCTTTGCAATCAGCTTCGCCTCCCCTGTGGTGTTACGTCCGACAAGCCTTAGAATTGTTAGCGCCGCTGCCGCGTTTAGTCGTGTTGATGGCCCAGACTTTCCGCTGGAGCGAAACTCGAATTGCAGCTTATTTGCAAGCTGAAGGTGAAGCTATTTCGCCCGCTCAAGTTAAGGCTTTGCTGCAAAAAGGATATCAAACTTTAGAGTCAAATTTGCCGCAGGATATTCGCGCTATTTATCTGGATGAAAATCTGGATTATCAAGAAGCGCTTGTCTAGCAGCGGATAATTCAGCTAATACCAATTATTCTTCAGTCCGCGCAGGCGGACTTCGTTTGTATAGACGCGGTTTCAACCGCCGATTCTCCATTATATTTGACAAAACGCGGTTTGAAACGCACTAATACTCGGAAATAATATCAGAGGTGGAAATGGCAGTTTATCAAATTCGGCTGGTGAATGAGGAGCGATCGCTCGATCGCACGATCGCAGTACCGGACGACCAGTATATCCTAGATATGGCAGAAGATGCCGGCATCCGCTTGCCCAATGGATGCAAGCAAGGAGAGTGTTCTGCTTGCGTTGCAAAACTGCTTAGCGGTGAAATCGACCAAAGCGAACAAAAGTTTTTAAAGCCCTCAGAATTGCAAGCTGGCTATGCTGTTACCTGTGTCGCTTACCCGCTTTCTGATTGCACTTTGTTAACTCATCAAGAACAAGTTTTATATCAAGCAGCTCTCTATTTTAAGTAATGCCAGATCCGCATTATATATTGCCAGAGTCTCGCTAGCAATTCCACAAAGCTAACAAATAAGATTGGTTTGTAGTGAGGACTTTAGTCCGCATAAAAGAGAGGACTAAAGTCCTCACTACAAACTTTTGAAGATTTGTAGTGAGGACTTTAGTCCCGAACAAGAAGAACTGAAGTCCTCACTACAAACCTTTAGGGCTGAAGCCCTCACTACAAACCTTTAGGGCTGAAGCCCTCACTACAAACCTTTAGGGCTGAAGCCCTCACTACAAACCTTTGAGAAAACGAGATGATGTAAGGTGCGCACTGCGCACCCTACTCAGTAAGGTGCGCACTGCGCACCCTACTCAATACTTAAAAATCCACTACGGCTTGCGATTGACATTCAGCAATTGTAAAATCCGTTTCATCGGAATTTCCGCCCAATCCAAACGGTAATTTAGTTCGTAGGCCAGCTCAGCAACCCCTTTTTCCAAAATGTAAGCATCCAGCAAAACTTGTAGTTCCGGTATAGATTTTGGCAAGAAACTGGCATCGGCTGCTGTTACCAAATAGCTGTTAAGAAAAGTCAGGCTGACCCAGCGGTGCCAAACGTTCGCCCACTGCTGCATCTCCGGGAGATTTTCAGGGCGGATCATGCCGCTTTCTACTTCATTTCGCAGGGCCAAAGTAACAGCGTAATTGAAAGATTGCAGCATTCCCGCCACATCTCGCAGGGGCGACCTCTTCATCCGCCGCTCGCTTAACGGTCGATTCCGTTCTCCTCCGAAATCAATAATTACGAAGTCTTTACCTGTATAAAGAACTTGTCCGAAATGAAAGTCCCCGTGACAGCGAATTCGATCTGCCGTGATTCTCAAGTTCAAAATAGACTTGAAACGTTCCATGAGCAACTCTTCGCGGTTGAGGAGATTTTGTGCCAGTTTTTGCGCTTCTGGCGGCAGTTTGGACAGCCGCTTTTTCAGCAGCAGCAAAGTTCTTCGTGCCATATTTCTCATGTGTTGATAGATGGAACGCTGGTAAAATGAGGTGAAGTTTTCTGGAGCAAAAGCCGCATTTTCTGTGTCTGAAGCTAAAGCAAGGTGAAGTTCCGCTGTCCGCTGACCTAAAAGTTCGGCTGATGCTAAGTAAGAGCCGATGAGTTCGCGAGCTAAGGCCGGAATTTCTAGGGATAAATCCGCTACTAGCGAGTTTGACTGTCGCATTTGTCCGGTCAAAGCGCTGGGTAAATAGTTTTCTGGATCTGTAGATAAATTATCGCCTAAATGCTTGGCTTCTACTGTCATTACTTGCTCGAAATAGTCGCGCAGCGTGTCTAATGTATAAGACCAAGCATCCCTGCTGTCGGGGATTAGTTTTTGCAGTATTCCGACTGTAATTACTTGTTTTTCGGCTGTGTGATATTCCAAGGCTCCGGCTATTGGAGCGTAGTGTTGGATCGGGTTGCGATCGGTTAAAAAGCGTCCGATTTCTAATTCGGGGTTGATTCCTTCCTCGACTTTTCGCAATATTTTTAGGACGTAGCGATCGCCGTAACCTGCGGATGTATTGCTTTGTTCTTTTTTGAACAGGTGAGGTTCGAGCTGCGATAAATCTTGGTCTGAGCTGAATATATTATCGGCAATTCCTACCAGTTGACCGGCTGTACCTTTGTAACTGCGAGAATTGGCGATCGCCCTCAAGAGCGCGGTCAGCAAGCCTTTGTCCCCAGCGGCATCAAATAGCACCCCGGCTTCGTTGCTTTCGGGGAAGTGCAGGCGCGCGATCGCGCGATCGTCCGCATCGCCTTTGAGTTCTTCCCAACCTACAGGCAAAACGTAAGTTTCCGGCATCCCTTCAGTATAATTCAACAGCAAAAACAGAATGTAAACTGTAGATTCCTCCCCCGCACTATTGTGACATTCAACAGGCACAATTTCACTAATCTCCAACGATTGAATCGTCCTATCTGCACCGATGAACCAGCGACTGCTGCGTAAGTAGTTTGGCAAAAGAGAGAGTAGCATCTCGCTTAATTGACTTGTTGCAAAAGCGGTTTTCCAATTGCCGATGACCGCCAAACTCGGCAAGTCTGTCTTAAAACCGTGCAGCGAAAATTCCTCGGGTTTAGCAGTAAGAGTAAACCAGTAAAACGTGTGAGGACTCAAGCTCAAAAAGTAAGGATCTTCGCCAACAGCCGGAAACTCAGCGCGCCCGAAAATCTCCACCGGAACAGCATTTTTAAACGGAGAAAGGTCTAATTCTGCCGTCTGCACGAAGCGCGACAAATTAGCGACTACGAGGATGTGTTCGTCTTGATAAGTGCGTACAAAAGCTAAAACTTTGCGGTTTTCAGGGTACAGAAACTCGCAAGTGCCGCGGCCGAATGCTTGGAATCGCTGGCGCACAGCAATCAAGCGTTTCATCCACCACCAAAGAGAACTCGGATTCGCCCGCTGCGCTTCCACGTTCACAGATTCGTAGTGATATTCAGGGTCAACGATTGGCGGCGCGTACAGCCGCTGCGGGTTAGCGCGGCTGAAACCGGCATTGCGATCGCTGCTCCACTGCATCGGAGTTCTCACCCCGTTGCGATCGCCCAAATAGATATTATCACCCATCCCAATTTCATCGCCGTAATAAAGCACCGGCGTACCAGGAAGAGACAGCAGCAAAGCATTCATCAACTCAATGCGGCGGCGGTTATTTCCCATCAGCGGAGCCAAGCGGCGGCGGATACCCAAATTAATTCTTGCCTGAGTATCTTGAGCGTAAACCCGATACATATAATCTCGGTCTTCATCGCTCACCATTTCCAGCGTCAATTCATCGTGATTCCGCAAAAATAATGCCCACTGACAGTTATTGGGAATGTGCGGAGTTTGCTGGAGAATATCGCTAATAGGAAAGCTATCTTCCATATGCAAAGCCATAAATAAACGCGGCATCAGCGGGAAATGAAAGTTCATGTGACATTCATCTCCACCCGCGTAATATTCAACCGCATCCTCGGGCCACTGATTCGCCTCAGCAAGCAGCATCCGGTTCGGGAATTTCTCATCTACGTGTTTTCGCAAATGCTTGAGGAATACGTGAGTTTCTGGCAAGTTTTCGCAGTTAGTACCTTCGCGCTCGTACAGATAAGGCACGGCATCCATCCGCAGTCCATCTACTCCCAGTTCCAACCAAAAATCTACCACATCTAAGATGGCTTGGCGGACGGCGGGATTGTCGTAATTTAAATCTGGTTGGTGAGCATAAAAACGGTGCCAGTAATAAGCTTTTGCTACCGGATCCCACGCCCAATTAGAAGTCTCAAAATCTTGAAAAATAATTCGAGCATCTTGATATTTTTCCGGAGTGTCGCTCCAGACATAAAAATCTCTTTCATTGCTGCCTTTCGGGGCGCGCCGCGCTCGCTGAAACCATGCGTGCTGGTCGGAAGTGTGATTAACAATTAACTCAATAATAACTCTAATTCCGCGCTGGTGCGCTGCTTCCAAAAGCTCTTTAAAGTCCTCTAACGTGCCGTAAATCGGGTTGACAGTGGTATAGTGAGATGTATCGTAGCCGTCGTCTCGGAGCGGCGATGGAAAAAATGGCAGTACCCAAATTGCTGTTACTCCCAAGTTTTGCAGGTAATCCAGTTTTTCTGTGAGTCCCCGAAAGTCGCCGATGCCGTCTGCATTGCTGTCTGCAAAAGCGCGAATTGGTACTTCGTAAATGATGGCGTCTTTGAACCACAATGGATCGTTATTTAACATTGAGTTGGGCATATTTTTTAGGGTGATTGGTAATTTTGATTTGGTAATTGGGATTTGGTAATTGGGATTTGTTAGTTCAAATCCAAACTGATAAATCATAACGCATAATTTTGCCGCGATTCGTCATGCCAGCGGCAGAGTTTTAATCGTAATTTACGATCGCACAACTTATAATTTCTTAATTAAAGAATTTAAACAATCTATTTTGTTATTGCGGATACAGTTCACAATTGGGATACTGGTGCTGGCTAAGCACACCCTATATACCAGTGCTTGCTAAGCACCCCCTATATACCGGTGCTGGCTAAGCACACCCTAAATTTCCCTCAAAGGTGCGGTATCCCGTACCTGCTGGACGGTTCGCACGACATTATACTAACTTGACGCTCTTCGCAAATTTTTGTTACATTTATTTACATAAAGCAACAAAACTTAAGGAAAAAGCAAAAATGACTATTGTAATCGCTCTTTTGGTCGTCGGCTGGGTCGCAGCATCATTAATTGGTACTCAAGCATATTTCTTGGGCGAACAGTCAAAGCCCATCCACGATCGCAATTGGAATGATAAATCTTTTGAACAACTGGCAAAATCGGTGACTGGAACAGAAATTGATTACAGCGTTCGCGTTCCCGCCTACAGCATGGATGCTTACACCAGCCGCACGATGGGCAATTCGTAATATTAAGTAGCACGCTTGACTATTTTCAAGAACAGGCTTTCTGGCCTGTTCCACAAGCAGATTAATTATTTGTGGAACAGGCCAGAAAGCCTGTTCCTAATTTTTGAATAACAGGCTTTCTGGCCTGTTCAACTTTGATAGGAATTTCTACTTCTTCAACTCGCCACGCTGCATAGGCAAGCGCTTCATATATATCTGCTTCTTCCAGGTAGGGATAGGCTTGCAAAATGCCTGACGGTGAGTGTCCCGATGCCATCAGTCCGACTATAGTACCCACAGTGACTCGCAAGCCGCGAATGCAGGGTTTCCCACCCATTACTTCTGGATTCAGAGTGATTCTAGTTAGTTGTTTCATGATTTTAAACTACCAGGCTTTCTGGGACAAAAGAAGATTAATTATTTGTGGAACAGGCCAGAAAGTTATTGGTGTCAACTTAAGCCAGAAAACTTTTGTATCTTTCGTTTATAGCCTAGGCCCGATCCCCCTAAATCCCCCTTAAGAAGGGGGACTTTGAGAAGAGTTTTGTCCTTCTTCGCAAATAGATTTGCTAGTTGGAAAGATCCCTTAAAAAGGGGAGTAGGGGTTGACGAAAGAGAAGACTCTTATCCCCCCCTTGTTAAGGGGGGTTAGGGGGGATCCGGCCTTAAATCACCCAACAGCAGTCTCTGAATACCTTTGATGTTAAGTTGACACCAATGGCCAGAAAGCCTGTTCCTAACGCAACTACAAACTGTTACCTACTAACGCGGGGAGAGAGTCTTTTTTGCGAAACTGCAAAGTGTTATTTACGCAGTCGATCGCAATTGTATCGCCTTCGGTAAACGCATTTTCCAGAATCTTGTTAGCCAGCGGGTTTTCCAACTCCCGCTGGATAGCGCGTTTCAGCGGACGAGCGCCGTAAACCGGGTCGTAACCAACATCTGTAATGTGGTTTTTCGCCGCATCTGACAGTTCCAAAGTAATTTTTTGCTCCGCCAACAGCCGCTCGATCCGCTTCACTTGAATGCTGACAATTTGCCGCAGTTCGATCTTGCTCAACGTGTGGAACAAAATGATCTCGTCCACGCGATTGAGAAATTCTGGCCGAAAGTGCGATCGCAAAGCTGTCATCACCCGTTTCAACATTTGCTCGTACTCTTGGTCTGTCTCCCGTTCTTGAGTCGGTAAATCTTCACTTTCACTGTTGTCTTTTTCACTCTTGTCTAGTGTATCGACTCGCTGGGCTGACACCTCGACAGTACCATCCTCAGCAACTTTATAATCTGTCTTGGGAATTGACACCTCCTTCGGTTCCTGCTTTCGACTTGCGGGTTTTTTGGCAGTTTTTCCCTTCTTAGTAAACACGTCTAAAATGTGGTCGCTACCGATATTGCTAGTCATTACAATTACGGTATTTCTAAAGTCAACCACTCGACCTTGAGAATCGGTAATTCTGCCGTCATCCAACACTTGCAGCAAAATGTTAAATACATCCGGGTGCGCTTTTTCCACTTCGTCAAACAGCACTACCGAATAAGGATGTCTCCGCACTGCTTCGGAAAGTTGTCCGCCTTCGTCGTAACCGACGTATCCCGGGGGAGCTCCGACTAGCCGGGAGACGTTTTGCTTCTCCATATATTCCGACATATCGATGCGGATAATCGCATCATCGCTATCAAACAAAAACTCCGCCAACGCCCGCGCTAACTCGGTTTTACCGACGCCTGTGGGGCCCATGAACAAGAAAGAGCCGATCGGTCTACCGGGATCTTTCATCCCCGCCCGCGCCCGCCGAATCGCCGCAGCAACCGCCGTTACAGCCTCCTCTTGACCGATGACTTTCTTGTGCAAATGGCTTTCCAATTGCAGCAATTTTTGGCGTTCCGATTCTAACAACCGATTGACTGGAATGCCAGTCCATTTAGCCACAATTTCCGCAATATCGCCCTCAGTAACTTTTTCCCGCAGCAGCGAAGAACCTTGAGCTTGCTGTTTCAAAAGCTCGGCTTCCTTCGCTTCGCGATCGCGCACCGCAGTCTCCAATTTACCGTACTTCAACTGTGCCGCTTTATTCAAATCGTAAGCTCTTTCTGCCTGTTCTATTTGCACTCGCAGTTGGTCTTCTTCTGCTTTCAATTTATTGATCGCATCCAACAACTGCTTTTCGCCCAACCACTGCGAAGATAATTTTTCTTGCTTGGCTTTTAAAATCTCAATCTCAGATTTAATGCGTTCGATGCGGGGGGTGATGGTGGCCGTTGGAGAACCTTTTCCCTCGCCTTCGATCGACAATTTTTCCATTTCCAACTGCATCACCCGGCGGTCGATCCCTTCCAATTCCACGGGTTTGGAGGTAATCTCCATTTTCAAATGGGCGGCCGCTTCGTCTACAAGGTCGATCGCCTTATCCGGCAAAAAGCGATCGGAAATATAGCGAAAAGACAGAGTTGCAGCCGCAACCAGCGCCGAATCAGTAATTTTTACCCCGTGGTGGCGTTCGTAACGGTCTTTCAAGCCGCGCAAAATTGAAACAGTATCTTCCACAGTCGGTTCCCCGACAAATACTTGTTGAAAGCGGCGTTCCAGTGCCGGATCTTTTTCAATATTTTTGCGAAATTCATCGAGAGTTGTAGCGCCGATACAGCGCAATTCGCCCCGGGCTAACATCGGTTTCAACAAATTTCCCGCATCCATTCCCGAACCGGAACTTCCGCCGCCGCCAGTGCCAACAACGGTGTGCAATTCGTCAATAAATAGGACAATTTGCCCGTCGGAATCGATAACTTCTCGCAGGACAGAACGCAACCGTTCTTCAAATTCGCCCCGGAATTTTGCCCCAGCAATTAAACTGCCCATGTCGAGGCTGAATAGCTGGCGGTTTTTCAATGATTCGGGTACGTCGCCGTTGACAATTCGCTGGGCCAAACCTTCGGCGATCGCAGTTTTTCCGACTCCGGGATCGCCAATTAACACTGGATTGTTTTTTTGGCGGCGGGAAAGAACTTGCACGACGCGGCGAATTTCTTCGTCGCGGCCGATTACTGGGTCGAGTTTGCCTGCTTTGGCGGCTTCTGTCAAATCGCGCCCGTATTTGCTGAGGGCGTCGGAGTTGGCGTCGGAATTTTGGTTTTGACTTTGACTTTGGCTTTGGCTTTGGCTTTGGCTTTGATCTTTGACTTTGGTAGTAGCGCGAATTGATTTGATTGCTTCATCGAGTTTCGGGCGATCGATCGTACCGGGGGCCGGTTTGCGATCGTATCCGGGGCGGCCCGGCGGCCCGTCGCCCCTAGTCAGCAATCGCCTACCAACTCGTTCATCTTCTAGCAAGCCTATTAATAAATGTTCAACGGCGATAAAATTATCTTGCCAAGTCTGTCTGGCAGACTCAGCAGCATCTAACATCACTTCTAAGCCGCGGCCGAGGTATAGTTGGTCAGCGTTGGCAACTCTGGGCTGTCGTTTGGCAAAAGCTTCTAACTGTTGGGCGAAGCGGGGGACATCTACTCCAGCCTTGCTGAGAATGCTGTTGCCCAAGCCTTGCTGTTCTAGAATGGCGATCGCTAAATGTTCAACCTCTAGCTGCTGATTGGCAAAGCGGCGGGCTACATCCTGGGATTTGACAATGGCTTCCCAGGCTTGATCTGTAAATTTGCTAGGGTCTGTTGGCTGCACGTTGGTTCCTCGCAATCAAGGGGATTCCTGTTGTTATCCGTTAATACATGGTCTCACAACCATCATAATCTTGAAACACGATTGTGAATCTATGAGTGCGGTTAACGAGCGCGGAAGTTATCACATAGTTAGCCTCTTGCAATATCTGCAAGCCCCCAATCCCCAGCGATTTTTTGTGCGCCATGACCGGATCGGGCGATCGAACTTATGAAAATATACAGGTTCTCCATTACCTACAATACTGCACGGACACAGCACTACCGTCTCATATTATGTCTTCGTTCGATCGTTCGGAATGCGAGTCCGCAGAAATTGATGCGGACTAAAGTCCTCACTACAAACCTCTTTATTGCTCTACTAAAGATTTTACTTTATTGAGATCTATGTTATTTCCAATTTGCCAATTTCTAGTATTTTTCCTAATTGTTTTTAGTGCCATCCTCTCCTTAAAGCCCAAAGTCAATTTATATAAAATTGTCTTACTAATTCCCAGGTTATTTATTGGTTCGTAGTGAGGACTTTAGTCCGCATCCATCAAAGGACTAAATTCCTCCCTACAAACCTCTTTATTGCTCTACTAAAAATCTTACTTTATTGACATCTATGCTATTTTCCACTTACCAAGTTATAGTATTTTTCCTAATTCTTTTTAGCGCCATCCTCTGTTTAAAGCCCAAAGTCGATTTGTATAAAATTGTCTTGCTAATTTCCAGGTTATGTCTTGGTTCGTAGTGAGGACTTTAGTCCGCATCAATTTCTGCGGACTAAAGTCCTCACTACAAACCTCTTTATTGCTCTACTAAAAATTTTACTTTATTGAGACCTATGTTATTTCCAACTTACCAATTTCTAGTATTTTTCCTAATTCTTTTTAGTGCCATCCTCTCTTTGAAGCCCAAAGTCAATTTATATAAAATTGTCTTGCTAATTTCCAGTTTATTATTTTATTCCTTTTGGAGCTTAGACTTTCTCTGCCTCCTCATTTTAAGTACAGCCTACAATTATATCATTCTCCGAGCAGTCGTTCACGGCAAACAGCCAAAGATTGCCTTCATCTTCGGCATAATTGTCAACATTGCCAATCTCGGCTTTTTCAAATATTGCAACTTCTTTGTAACTTCGTTATTTGAGATATTAAACCAGCTTAAAATTCCCGCGAATTTTCAAACATTACAAATAATCGCCCCCGTCGGCATATCATTCTACACATTTAGAATAATTTCCCATTTAATCGACTGCTACCAGCACAAAATTCCCTGTCCTAAATTTATAGACTACGCCACCTACATAACCTACTTTCCCCAAATTGCCTCCGGGCCAATCTCGCGCCCTGGCGAATTTTACTCGCAGCTAAATTCACCCAAAAAATACGACTATCAAATCGAAGAAGTTATCGTTTTAATTTTGTCGGGACTCTTCAAAAAATATACTTTATCCAGCTTTTTGTTTAACTTCACTCAACTACCATTCAAAGTTCCGCAGCAATACAGCAGCATCGATTTAATTCTGGCGGCAATTTCCTATTCTTGTTTGATTTATGTAGATTTTAGCGGCTACTCGGATTTGGCTAACGGCATCTCTTGCTTGTTGGGTTTCAAACCCATTGCCAATTTCAATATGCCATACCGATCGCTCAGCTTGCAAGAATTTTGGAAAAGGTGGCACATCAGTCTTTCCGAGTGGTTGAGGGATTACCTTTACTTTCCGTTAGGTGGTAATAAATACGGCAAATTGCGGAAGTACGTAAATTTACTGATAACAATGGCGATCGGCGGATTTTGGCACGGCGCAGGATTAAACTTTATTGTCTGGGGAGCAATTCACGGTTTAGGACTGATTGTCAACCATCTATGTAAAGATATTCCCCAAGCTATCCACCTCAAATTAGACTATGCCTTTCCCAGATTTACTAAATTTTGCAGTTGGTTGTTAACCTTTACCTTTGTTACCTGTAGCTGGGTATTTTTCGGCACACCCAACTGGGAAACTGCCATGAGGTTTTTTCAGGGAATCTTTCGTTTTTCGTTTGCAACTTTTCAATTCAACTTTTGGCAATTGTATCTAGTAATTGCCGTCATTGGCGCGATCAACCTGTGGGGCGAGATCGTTTCCAAGGTATTGCAAACAGTATTGTCATTAAACAACCTATTCTTTCGGGTTGTTTTAGTTTCCATACTCGTGTATGCTATCTTAATGTTAGGCCCGAGTACCGTCCCACCTTTTATTTACTTTAACTTCTAATAAACAAGTAAATCCACCTAATTAAACGTAAAATACGGAGATCTAAAAAGATTGCTGTCTATGTCTTCTTCCCTTCTTCCTCCTTCAGAATTCGGGCTTCCATCGGACTGAAATAAATCCGTTACATCCGTTACATCCCGTACATTGCTCGTTGCCGAACTTCCTTCTTATGAGAGACCGAGAAATTTTGTTGATAGTTACCTCTGTAATTCTCACCTTAATATTTTCCAACTTATCCTTATTTCTGAAAAGCTTTTCTTCAACTCCCTTCGCCAGTAACGAAATCAAACAAGCAGCGCGCCAGATCGAAATAGACGGCTTCAGGAAATCCGAACAAGATTTTTGGAGCAATATCAAAGATATTAACTTCGATAGCATTTCCAAGAAACCCGAAAAAATTCCGGTCAAAACCGCAACAAAACCTGCTGTTGCAGCCCCAAAGCCTGCTAAAAAACCAACTACAGCTAAACCCAAACTAACCGTACCTTATCGCAAATTTTTATTTATTGGCGATTCAGTAATGTTCGACTTAGGAACTCAAATTCAGTACACTCTCAAGGAAAAATACAATATCGCAAATACAAAACTTGACTACAAAGTATCGAGCGGCTTAAATCGGATAGATTATTATGACTGGTATGCCAGAACCAGCGAACTTATCCAGGATTATCGGCCGGATGTAGTCATAATTTTGTTCGGAGGCAACGACCCTCAAGATATCATTGATTCTCAAGGAAAATACCGGGCCATCCTGACCCCAGAATGGCAAAAAGCTTATCAAGAAAGAGTAGATAAATATGCCAAATTACTTGGTTCATCCTCCGTTAGAAAAGTGTATTGGGTAGGTCAATCCATATCTAACAAATCTTCGTATCTCAAAGCTTTTCCCATCATGAACGAGATTTATAAAAATGCGACCAAATCTTCACCGAAAATAGAATTTATTTCGACTTGGGAAAGTTTTGCAGAAGCCGGAAAATTTGTTCCGGTAGTTGCTGATAAATCGGGGAAGCGAGGCTATGTAAAAATTAATGACGGCGTGCATTTTACCTCCCACGGAGCTCAAATTATCAGCGACTTAATTGTTGACGAAATGGCGAAGGACAAAATCTTAAAAATCCCGAAAAAGAAACCAGCATCCTAGGTTGATTCGAGCAAATAAAAATAGCCTCCAAATTAGACATTTTATCGGATTTGTGTAAATTTATATACTTAGTCGCCGACAGATATTTGCCTCGCTCAACCCGGTTGCTACGGAAAATACCGGGTTTAGCAACCATACCGTTCAGTTAACACTGTCGAGCCTTCGGAGTTCCTCGCATCGCCCTGATTGTTGGGGGACTTGAAGAACTATCTTATTCTCCTTAATCAGGCCTAGGGGGTATCAGCCTTTACTGAACTCGATCGCATGAAGCAACCAGAAATATACTCGTGAAATTTGGTTCCCAGCTTATTATGCGTCAACTGCGTTCGAGACTAATATTGACAAAAAGCAGCAGTAGATGTAGAGTTGCATTCAGCATCGGACAACGACGTTAAGATCTAGCAATTGTCATGGCGACAAATTATGACAAGCAATCTCTGGAAAATCGATCGCACTAGCATCCCTGAGTCAATGGAGTGCAGCGACACAGCGCTCATCTTCAGTCTCACCAAATATACTCAACCTTGGGAAAGAATAAACACCGTTGAAGGCATCTTCCAACAATGCGGAATCGGTCCTTTTGCTGAAGTTTTGGACGTGCCCAAAAGCGGAAGATTAGGGGAAGATATACCGGAGTCCGCTAGAAAACCGCATCCAAATTTGCTGTTTCGGGCTTTGGCAATTCAAGCAGTTGGCAAGGTGCGAGAGGGTATTATATCAAGTGAGGAACCTGTATCAAGTGATTTTAGCGAAAATCGGCTGGCGGTGTTGGAACAGGAAGCGTATGAGGGAGCGACTCCTTTAATTCGGTGGTGTGCTGCTGTTAGCATTCAGTCAATTTTGTTGGATGAATGGCAAGCACAAGGCAAGGAATCTGCTGGCCATGTCACAATTAATGCAGCAGAAATTGAGCAGCGGGTTGTAGAAGAGCAAATTAAACTGTTAGCCAGCAATAAATTTGCTTTGAGCGACAACAGCAGAATGGACAGCGGTAAGGAATACGAGAATTGTCTCGATTTTTGGGTCTACGGCCCTAGCTGGCTGCTGCTGGGTGTGTTAATGGATTGCGAGGAATATCTGTTTTGGATCGATCGCGTATTTCCTGCGATCGCAGTTACGGATGATGGGTACAAATTTCATGCCGAAAAGGATGCAGCCATCACCAACTTTTTGGATGTGGCGAAAAATAATTTTAAGGAGTGGGAATTCTCCCAAATAGTTGCCAAAGTTTTTGAGTTTCTGCACCACCCGGAGGCGGCGATCAAAAATCGAGCGGCAATTATGTTAGAACCTTACCAAGATCGGCTAGACCGAAAATCGGCGCAAATTATGACAGCGCTCCTATATAAATTTCATGTAGAACATCAGTCTTTAGAATCTCTGACCATTCCCGAAATTGAGGAGTGCAAAGCGTCACTATATCTAGGTAAAAAGGAAATTGACGGCGTGTATTCTGATGCTGTGTCGCTGTGCGGCGATGATGTCGCAATGGCAAATTTCTTGTCAGATAAACAGAGGGAATACCAAAATACTGTAGACGAACATATTAACAATTTGAGCAAGTTAGTTAAGTCGATTCTAGATTGTCAGAGCTTGTTAGATGCAAATAGGGAACTTTTGTATTTGACAGTAGAGCGGCTGCAAGAATGGGATCAGACCCTTGGTAATAAACTGGCTGAACACCGCAGGAAACTCCAAAACGTGAGTGTTGACAAAAGCACGTCCGAGCAGTGCATAAACCTCGACAACGATTTGAATTTAATCAGAGATTCTTTGCAGTCTACTTTGTATGAAGTCACATCAAAAATTAACAGCAAAATTAGAGATTTAGAACTTTCGGCGTCCAAAAATAACAAGACTGCAACACAGATGTTTAAGTGGACGTGGCTATTGTTAGGAGTGTGGTTTTCAACAGGGCTGCTTTTGTATTTATCCGATGCAGTGATTAACTCGATATTGACCGTCAACTACTACCAAAGTGAATTTCTAGTCTATTGGACTATGTTTTTTATTGTGATGGTGATATTTTTGTTAGTATTATCTATATTCTTTGCGACGCTAGCTTCGTTAGACAAGCGCCGAGAATCTCAATTGATTCCTAAATTTGATAGTTTAAGCCAAATAGGCAACAGTTTTTCTATTTTGTGGCAAAAGAGTTACTTGCAGCAATTTGTACCGTCGGTGCGATCGAATTAAAAGTGTTGAAAATCCTTTCGCATCCCCTTTGTAGGGTGCGTCAGAACCGGAGTTTTAACGTAAGTCAAAAAGTTTGTTGCTGACGCACCCTACCACGACTACCACGACTAAGATGCTGCTTCCGCAGTTAGTTTCTGACTGCTGCTACCTTGATTTTTGAATTGGATTAATTCAACTTTATATCCATCAGGATCTTGTACAAAAGCGATGACAGTTGAACCGTGCTTCATCGGGCCCGGTTCGCGAGTAACTTTGCCGCCGCGGGCTTTAATTTCTTCACAAGTACCGTAAATGTCGTCAACGCCGATCGCAATATGACCGTAAGCATCACCCAAATTGTACTCTGCGACGCCCCAATTGTACGTTAATTCCAAAACTGTAGTGTCGGATTCGTCGCCGTAGCCCACAAAAGCCAGAGTAAATTTACCATCTGGATAGTCCTTTTGCCGCAGCAATCTCATCCCCAGAACCTCGGTGTAAAATTTGAGGGACTCTTCCAGGTTTCCGACTCGGAGCATCGTGTGTAGTAGTTGCATTTAGCTCACTCCAAATTTTTTAAGCTCGATCAATTTTAGCGAGATTTCGCTGAAAAAAAACGCCCCGGGAAAATTTACTTGATTTTAGCTCGATACGCGATTGTTAAAACTGTTTGTGCCCCGGAGATCCCCCTCGCATCCCCCTGGTTGTAGGGGGACGAAAGACAATTCTCTTGTCCCCCGGAGATCCCCCTCGCATCCTCCTGGTTGTAGGGGGACGAAAGACAATTCTCTTGTCCCCCCCTTGTTAAGGGGGGCTAGGGGGGATCTCCGGGCTTAACTGAACCGTATTGAGGCTTAGCTTGAGTTTTACTGAACAAAAACCACCATAATTCTAAACCAATTAAGCTCAATCCGCCTGCTGTTATGCCAATTTTTAAACTTAGCGGCTGTTCAATCTGCCGAAATTGAGCTGTTGAATTTGCCGGATGGGTTGATATTTGATTTGCTCGAACTCCCGACGCAATTCCGAGGATAATTCCTAAACCTGCGAGACTTCCTAAAACTTGACGCTGGCTAAACATTTTTCAAATTCCTCCTAATTTATACAATAGATTTGGCTTTAAAATGCCGCAATCGCAAAGCATTAGTCACTACCGAAAGAGAACTGAAAGCCATTGCTGCACCAGCGATAATCGGATTGAGCAGCCAGCCAAAAATTGGGTACAAAACGCCCGCTGCGATCGGTATTCCAGCGATGTTGTAAATAAAGGCAAAAAACAGATTTTCGCGGATGTTCCGCATGGTGGCGCCCGAAAGTTGAATTGCTGTAACTATCCCTTGCAAATCTCCTGAAATTAAGGTAATATCGCTGGCTGCGATCGCCACATCTGTGCCGGTACCGATCGCAATTCCCACATCCGAAGCGGCCAAAGCCGGTGCATCGTTAATCCCGTCTCCCACCATCGCCACAATTTTGCCTTCCCCTTGCAGCGCTTGGATTTGAGCGGCTTTTTGGTCGGGTCTAACTTCGGCAAAAATGCGAGTAATTCCTACGGATCGGGCGATCGACTCCGCAGTCGATCGGTTATCCCCAGTCAGCACCGCCACCTCCAAACCGAGTTTTTGCAGCGCCTTCACCGCCCGCGCCGACGAAGGTTTCAGAGCATCAGCAATGCCCAGAATTGCCTCAATTTTGCCCTCTACAGCCATCCAAACCACCGTTTTGCTCGCAGCTTCAAAAGCTCGCGCGCGCAGCTCCAGATATTCAGTATCGCAGCCCAATTCCTGCATCCATCTCAGGGTTCCCAGGGCGATCGGCTTTCCCCTCGAAACCCCTCGCACGCCGCTGCCCGCGATCGCCTCAAAATCCTGAATATCTGTCAACTTCACCTCTTGAGATTGAGCGTACCTCACCACAGCTTCCCCCAAAGGATGCTCGGAATTTCGCTCTACAGAAGCCGCCAATTGCAGCAATTTTAACTCATTGCTGTCCGCCGTTCCTTTAATTGTCACAAAATCAGTTACCGTCGGCTTACCTTCCGTAAGCGTTCCAGTTTTATCTAACACAATAATTTGAATTCTTTGAGCTTTTTCTAAACTCTCTGCTCCTTTAATTAAAATTCCATTTTCTGCACCTTTTCCAGTGCCAACCATCACAGCAGTCGGAGTCGCCAAACCCAAAGCACAGGGACAGGCGATAATCAGCACTTCCACCATTGTCACCGTCGCCAAAGTGAAGTTACCCGTCGCGTTAAACCAAATAATAAAAGTAGCTAAAGCCACGGCAATTACTGCGGGAACAAACCAACCTGTTACTTGGTCTGCTAACTTTTGAATCGGGGCTTTTGAGCCCTGGGCGTCCTGCACCATCTTGACAATTTGAGCTAAAAATGTATCTTTTCCAACTCTTGTCGCGCGAAACTTAAAGCTGCCAGTTTTGTTAATTGTCGCTCCTATAACTTCATCGCCAAGCTGCTTTTTGACAGGCAAACTTTCCCCCGTAACCATTGCTTCATCTACCGTCGAAGCACCTTCAATCACCTCTCCGTCTACGGGGATTTGCTCGCCCGGGCGCACCTGCACGATGTCGCCAATTGCCACTTGGGCGATGGGTACTTCTAACTCTTCTCCGTTGCAAATAATTCGAGCAGTTTTTGCTTGCAAACCCATGAGTTTGCGAATTGCTTCCGAAGTCTCTCCCTTCGCCCGATTTTCTAGGTTTTTCCCCAACAAAATTAAGGCGACAACGCTGGCGGCAACTTCGTAATAAACGCTGGGAGTCAAACCTTGGGAAGTGAAGAAACCGGGGAAAAATGTCACAAATACCGAATAAAAGTAAGCAGCACTTGTCCCCAAAGCAATCAGGGTATCCATAGTTGCGACGCGCCGTTTAAAGGATTTCCAAGCCCCGACATAAAACGATTTACCGCACCAAAACTGTACTGGTGATGTCAGCACTAATTGCAGCCAAAAATTGTGCAGCCATGGGGGAATGAATGGCAGGTGAACGCCTGTCATGGTTGGAATGCCACCCAAAACCAGTATAATGCTGATGCTGCCTGCGATCCAGAGTTTTCGCTGCAAGTTTTGAGATGCGGATTTGCGATCGGCTTTTTCTGCATCATCCCCTGCCATTTCTTGCAGGGGCAAAGCTTCGTATCCCGCCGCATCAACAGCTTCTTGAATGATTGCTAAGTTGGTTTGCTTCGAGTCGTATTGGATGGTTGCTTGTTCCATCCCAAAATTGACGCTGCACTCACTTACGCCGGGGACAGATTGAATTGCTTGTTCGATAGAGGAAGCACAAGCTGCACAACTCATGCCCCGCAATTTAAGTGTGAGATTGTCCATAAATGCCATCCTAAATTAGACAATTACTTTCTGCCTGCAAATGACCCCCAAAAATGGATACAAGCCACCGCAGGGCGGTGGTGGAGAATCAAAAATTTTAGACTTTTATTAAATCTCCAAGGTTCATCTGTGGAGTAATATTATCTCCTCTAAATTACTACTATAATAAAAACGGTTTGTAGTGAGGACTTCAGTCCTCTGATTATGAGGACTGAAGTCCTCACTACAAACAAATCTTATCATGGTCGTTCTCTGCGGACATGATATAAATCTAAAATCTAAAATCTAAAATCTACTGACTGGATAGCCAGCAGATGCGATCGCTTTTTTAACCTCACTTTCCGGCTTAGCGGTTTGAATCGCGACCAATTTTGTCTTGAGATCCGCCTCAACAGTAGCGGCTGAGTCAATGGCTTGAACTGCTTTTGTTATTGTATTCACACAAGCCGAACAAGCCATTTTGGGAACTTTTAGCTGTAAATTCATAATTGGAACCTCAGCAGAAACTACTCTGCTTCATAGATGAATTAACTCCATTGTAAAGTCTCCAGTTAGCAGGAGAGTCAAGTAGATTTGAGATTTGAGATTTGAGATTTGAAATTTTTGTAAATTTCATCTTAATTTCATCTCTCGGTGACAAGCTGATTATTAAGTGGCAGTTTTAAGGATATAAAATCTATGAAACCAATTTCATTAAAAACAGGCTTGGCAGCACTAATATTGACCGCCACAGCCACCGCAACCAGCGGAATTCTAGCAGCTTGTTCAAAATCTCCTACCAGCCCAACTCAAGCCCCAAATATTACCGCAGCAACCCAAGCGAACAACAAGCAAGACGCGGGACAAAGTGGCAGAATGGATGGTATGAATCATGGCATGAATCACAATATGTCAATGGATTTAGGCCCGGCGGATGCCGACTACGATTTGCGATTTATTGATGGCATGACAGTACACCATCAAGGTGCTGTAAACATGGCAAAAGATGTGCTAAACAAATCCCAACGCCCGGAAATGAAAAAACTAGCTAATAACATTATTGCCGCTCAAAACCGCGAAATCAATCAAATGAAACAGTGGCGAAAAACTTGGTATGCCAAAGCCGACAGTACGCCAATGGCTTATCAAGCTCAAATGGGTCACATGATGCCAATGACTCCCGAACAAATGCAAAGCATGATGATGAGCATGGATTTAGGCGCTGCTGATGCTGAATTTGACCTGCGATTTCTGCATGCGATGATTCCCCACCACGAAGGAGCTTTAGTGATGGCCCAAGATGCGTTGAAGAAGTCGAAACGGCCGGAAATGAAGAAATTATCTCAAGAGATTTTGACTTCGCAAAAGCAAGAGATTGAGCAAATGAAACAGTGGCGCCAAGCTTGGTACAAAAAGTAGTGACTGGGCGGATAAATTAATTGCAATATCTGTAGATACTGTCTTGATTTTTCAGGGTAGCTAGAGTATAATTGGAGTCCCACGGCTTTGGAGATTTTAGAAATCCCAAAAGCCTTCGATCGCAAATTATTTGAGCGCTACTCCTTGACAGTTCCAGACAGTATCTACAATCCGATCGCAATTCTATGAAACGAGCAGTATTTCTCGACCGCGATGGCGTCCTCAATATCGAAGCTGGCTACATTCACAAATTAGAAGACTTGAATTTAATCCCCGGCACAGCCGAAGCTGTACGCCGTTTAAATGACAGACAAATATTTTGCTGTTTGGTTTCCAATCAATCGGGGCCTGCGAGGGGTTATTATCCAGTCAGCCACGTTGAAGCTTTGCACAAACGCCTGTGTTTGTTACTAAAAAAAGAAGCCGGAGCGAGGTTAGATGCTCTTTATTATTGTCCTTATTTGAGCGAAGCAGAAGGCGGAACAAATCCAGAATTTACCCGGTATACGACTTGGCGAAAACCGAATACGGGGATGTTGGTAGCGGCGGCTTGGGAACACGATTTGGATTTGTCGAATAGTTTTATGGTGGGGGATAAAGCGACTGATGTTGATATGGCTCACAATGCCGGTTGTACTGGTATTTTGGTGCAGACTGGTTACGGGGAAAGCGTGTTGAGCGGCGAGTATCAGCACCATACTAAACCGGATTTTATTGCTGCAAATTTAGCTGCGGGGGTTGAGTGGATTTTGCAACGCTTTGATGATTAGTTGCAGACTTCAACCCGCTCTCTAGTGGGTGCAAGTTTGACTCGCGACAGCGGTTTCAACCGTCGTCTGCATCTTCAACCTGCGGAGGCAGGCGCATGTTTGACTCGCGACAGCGGTTTCAACCGCTGTCCGATCTCTGAGTTTTCGAGGAAAGGGCAACATAAGGAAGCGCGACTGTAAAGGTCGTACCAACCCCGATTTTGCTTTCGCAGGCGATCGCACCTCCTTGCAAATCCACAGCTTTTTTAACAATCGTCAATCCCAAACCGTTACCTTTAATCTTTCCACTATTCTTGCAGCGGTAAAACATTTCAAATATTTTCCCTACTTCGGTTTCTGGGATGCCCATACCTTCGTCTCGGATGCGGATAATTAGCAAAGGAGAGTTAATATTGGTAAATTGGGAATTGGGAAACAAACACTGAGGAGACAAACAAAAAATAGCTTCTTTGTCTCCCTCGCCTGGTAGACGGCATTCCAATTCTAAGGTTATTTGCCCGCCGTCGGGAGAATATTTTATGGCGTTGACGATTAAGTTAGAAATAATGCCGTGCAGCAATTGTTGATCTAACATCGCGCTGGTAACGCCTGACGGGCTTAATCTTAGTGTGTGCTTGGCTTCATGTCCTAACTGCAATTGATCCAGCAAATCTTGACAAAATTCGACTAAATTTATCGGTAATGGATTGCATTTGAGTCTTCCTGCTTCTGCTCGGCCCATGAACAGCATATCGTCGATTAGCTGGTTCATCTTTTGGGTAGCTGAGTGCACTAGGCGCAGGGTTTTGACTTGAGATTCCTCACTGCGGCGAGCGCGATCGAGCTCTAGGAGCTCGGCAGAGATTAAAATTGTGTTCAGCGGGTTACGCAATTCGTGAGCAGCCATTGAAATATACTGGTTTTGGCGGTGCGCTTTTTCTTCCACCGACTCTCTGGCTGCTTCCGAAGCTTTGAGAGCTGCTCGCATTTTGGTTTCGATTTCGTGCCTGTGGAGGGCAATCTCGATCGCCACCCGCAAATCATTTTGTTGAAATGGTTTGATAATGTAACCGAATGGGTCTGTAATTTTCGCTCTTTGCATCGTTTTATCGTCGGCATAAGCTGTTAAAAATACTGTCGGTACATCTATCTTCTTTCTGATTTTTTCGGCTGCTGTCACGCCGTCCATCTCACCTTTAAGCACGATATCCATCAGCACTAAATCTGGCGGACTTTCGTCTACTTTTTCTATAGCTTCTTCTCCTGAAGCAACAATAGCTGTTACTGCATAACCCAGCTTTTTTAATCGGCCTGCTATGTCCTGGGCGACAATTATTTCGTCTTCTACTACCAAAATTTTTATAGGATTCATCTTTTTTTCTTAAATGCGACGCCGATAATTTAACTCAAGGAAAGTAATATGGTAACAAGTTCCGCACTCCGTGTCAATAACAAGAGTTCCTTCTAATTGCTGACTCAACATCCGAACTAATCGCAATCCTAATGTTTCGCTACTTTCCACATCAAAGTCTGCCGGAAATCCGCTGCCGTTGTCTTGAATACTTAAATGAAATTCTGGGAAATTACTTCCATCGAAATTAATATTAATTTCTCCAGATAAACTTTGAATAAAAGCATATTTTAAGGAATTAGAAACCAGTTCGTTAATAATTAAACCGCAAGGAATTGCCGTTTCTATATTTAAATATATGGGGTCAACATTGAGATTGAATTGGATGGAAGTGTTGCCGCAACCAAAAGATTGATACAAATTAGCAACCAAGTTTTCGACGTAGGGGGGAAGGTCAATGCGATCGATATTTTCCGATTGATAAAGTTGCTCGTGAATCAGAGCCATTGAATGGATGCGGGTTTGGCTTTCTTCAAATAAAGCTAGCGTCGGTTCGTCTTCAATGTATTGAGCTTGAAGTTGCAGCAGGCTGGAAACTACCTGCATATTATTTTTGACTCGGTGGTGAATTTCTTTGAGCAATACTTCTTTTTCGCGCAGTGCTGCTTGGATGCGGGCAGAAGTCAATTTGCGATCGCTAATATCTTCGCAAATACCCGCCAGCCGATAAATTTTGCCCGCTTCGTCATAAATGGGAAAAGCTCGATCGCACACCCAGCGAATTGTACCGTCTGGCAGAAAAATCCGATATTCGGTACTGGTGGACTCGCCCTGCAACACTCGCGGCAAAGCCTCTTGCAGCAAATGTATATCCTCTGGATGCACAAACTCCATCCATTTTATCGGAGTGGCATACAATTTTTCGCGGCTGCGCCCCCAGATTTGTTCGTAAGTTGGACTCAGATACAATAAATCGGTAAAGTCAGCAGAAACTAGCCAGAAGGAATCTTGGATATTTTCTGCAAGCTGGCGGAAGCGTTCTTCACTTTCACGGATCGCTTTTTCTGCCTGTTTGCGATCGCTGATATCTTCTGCAATCCCAACAACGCGGTAAACTTTACCAGCTTGGTTTCTAATTGGAAAAGCCCGATCGCGAATCCAGCGGATTTCGCCGTCCGGTCTGACAATGCGATATTCTATCTCGTCTTCAGCTAGAACTTGTTTAGTGAAAGTATCAATAACGCGAGAACGATCTTCTGGATGGATAGACTCTGCAAAAAAGTGCCCTGAATCATACAAATCAGCGCAGCTTCTCCCCCAAATCTTTTCGTAACCCGGACTGACATAAATCATTTCCTGGGGTTGAACGTCTACCATCCAAAACACGCTTTCAATATTTTCTGCTAGCTGTCGGAACCTTTCTTCGCTTTCCTTCAGTGCTGCTTCAGCTTTTTTGCGATCGCTAATATCTTCTATGACTGCTATGTTGTAAACTGCTCCGCTCAACGGTTCTTCGACTAGGGAAACAGTGATATTTACCCAAACTAAAGAACCATCTCGACGCACCAAGCGTTTTTCTATGTTGAAACAGTCAATTTCCCTAGCAAACAACCTGCTATTTTTCGCCAAGCCGGGAGCTATATCTTCACAATAACTGACATCCATCCAAGTTCGGCACAGCAATTCTTCGGCAGTATATCCCAAAATATTGCAAAATTTTTGGTTGACTCGCAAAAAGCGGCCTTTTTTGTCGCAGTGGGTAATGCCGACTGCGGCTTGTTCGACGGTTGCGCGAAAGCGTTCTTCGCTATCTCGGAGGGCAGCTTCTGCTTTTTTGCGATCGCTAATATCGCGCTGCACGCCAAAATGTCCGACGATTTTGCCGTGGGAATCGTAAATGCAAATATAGTCGCCTTCCACCCAAATAGGAGTCCCATCTAACTTGCGATTGTCACATTCGATGTGAATTCTGCCAGCATCAAATAATTGCCCGATAATCTCTCTGCCAACAGCCAAGTTGTGGGACAAGAAAGAGTTAAGCCCCAAGCCCATCAACTCTTCCCTAGTCGCTCCGTATTGAGCTATAAAAGCATCGTTTGCCTTCGTTACCCGCCCGTTCGCAAATACGTAATCCAAGACTTTTTCTTTGTCAGCGGTATCGTCCCAGTACACTGGTTCGTCCAACATCATAAAGAAAAAACCATCTAAAGATTGAGAAAAAAACAATTCTAGCTGTTGCTGGCTTTCCCGCAAAAATTCTTCGGTGCGCCAGCGATCGATAATTTCTTCCCGCAAGTGTTGGTTAGCTATTCTTAAATCTTCAGTGCGCTTTTGATATTTTATTTCTAGCTCATTTTTCAGGCGTTGCAGCGCGAATTCTGATTGCTTTTTTTCTGTAATATCTTGAGTAACTACCATGCCTGCAAAAATTTCTGCCTGGTCGTTTTTCACTGGAGAAATTGTTATTGAATAAAATCGATCGCGATATTTATATTCAAAATTATTCTCTTCTCCTGCTAAAGCTGCGCGATATTTGGTCTCAAAAAGTTCCAAATCTTCTGGCGGCGATATTTCCCACAAGGTTTTGCCTTCCAACAGTTCTTTGGACAAACCAACTACTGCCAAACCTTGACCGTCAACCAGAGTATAGCGCAAATCAGGATCGAACAAAAATACCGAACCATTCGGATAATGTTTGATGAGAGTTCGGTACATTTCCTGGCTTTTTTCGAGAGATGCGATTAACTCAGTGCGATCGTCCTCGGTGATATCCAACTCAGTTGCGGATCCCGAATAGTCGGCATTCTCGACTGCTTTGAGTTGTGCTGCTAATTTCTGGCACAATTCTCTCTGCTGCTGCAAATCCTCTTCCAGTTGCCGAATTTTTGCGCTTTGCTCTGCGACTAATGCTTCGCAGCTTTCGAGAGGTCGATCGATCTTTGTGGGATCAATACACATATAGCAATCCTCAAATGAGTGAGGTACAAAGTGGTAATGGGTAATAGGTAATGGGTAATGGGTAATGGGTAATGGGTAATGGGTAAGACAAATGGCGAGTACCTTATACCAGTTCCCAAACTAATGCAACTGCTTTGCCAGCTCCAAACCTATACATAATAAGCCATTCTCAATTTTTTAATCTCAAATGGTAGGGTTCTTTTTTTTGCAGTTGCGGACTTGAGTTTTGTCCAGCTTAGCATTAATACGACTAACACCAAAAAAAGGTTTGACGCGCGAATTATAGCGTTGCGCCTAGCGCGCCCTACACAACGCCCGTTATGAGTCCAGGACTATAATTACTTTCCTTCTTCTTCCGACTTCCATTTCTCTTCTTCCTGATGACTAATGACTGATGACTAATGACTAATGACTGATGACTGATGACTAATAACGTTCGATCGCGGGGACAGCACTATGACTAATGACTAATGACTAATGACTAATGACTAATGACTAATGACTAATGAATTCATTTAGGAACTCCCGCAGTCAAGACTTCATGACTGTCAACAGTCACCAAAACATCATCTTCAATTCTCACACCAATACCGCGCCATTTTTCAGGAACCTCCGGCTGTCCCTCAACGGGTTTAATATAAGGAGAAATATAAATCCCCGGTTCCACCGTCAGGACTTGTCCCGCCTGCAAAAGTTGCGGATTTTCGCCGTACTGATAAACACCAACATCGTGCACGTCCAATCCCAGCCAGTGACCAGTGCGGTGCATATAAAAGGGCTTGTATTTCTCCTCTTTAATTATCTCTTCAATGTCGCCGACCAAAAGTTTTAAATCCATTAAACCTTCCACCAAAACGCGCACGGCTGTTTCGTGAATTTTGCTGTAAGGATTTCCGGGATATACTTGACTAATTGCCTGGGTTTGTGCTTGCAAAACTAAGTCGTAAATAGTCTTTTGTTCGGCGGTGAATTTGCCGCTGACGGGAAAGGTGCGAGTAATATCGGCATTGTAGTAGCCGCAAGCACAACCGGCATCTATTAGCAGCAAATCATTTTCCTGCATTTGGCGGGTGTTTTCGATGTAGTGGAGGACGCAGGAATTGTAACCGGATGCCACAATTGAAGGATAAGCGGGAGTGCCGCCGTTCATGCCAAAAATATGTTCTATTTCTGCTTGAATTTCGTATTCGTACCTGCCTGGTTGGGCAAATTCTCGGGCGCGGTTGTGGGCTGTAACGGAGATATTAGCGGCTTTTCGCATTAAGGCTAATTCTGTTTGGCTTTTTACCAGCCGCATCGGGTGTAAAATGATGTTGGAATCTTCGATCGCAGTAGGGCCTGTACCGCGTTTGGGGTAGGTACGCATCAAGCTTTGCCAGCGATCGAGCACGGTTTGGTCGAAACTGCGATCGCGCCCGAAGTGATAATATATGCGATCGGCCTTTTCTAAATATTTCGGCAATTTTTCCGCAAGTTCGGCGATGGGAAACGCTTCATCGGCGCCGTACAACTCCTTAGCGCCTTCAACTCCAGCGCGATAACCGTGCCAAGTTTCTTTTTCCAAGTCTTTTGGCTGCACAAACAGGATAAATTTGTGTTCTTCGTGGTGCGGTGCGAGCACTGCTACCGCCTCCGCTTCGTTGAAACCAGTTAAATAGAAAAAATCGCTATCTTGTCGGTAGGCGTATTCAACATCGTTGTGCATGACGGCTGCGGGCGCGCTGCGAAATATCGCCGTCCCGCTGCCAATTTTTGCCATTAACTGTTCGCGTCTTTGCCGGTATTCGCTGGGGTTGGTCATCCGATTTTAGATTTTAGATTTGAGATAGAGTCTTAAGTCGCGATCGCTATTTTAAGCCGTAGGGTGCGTCAGGGGGGGGGAATTTTTGAGTTGATACAAAACATTCAGCCCCCTGACGCACCCTACAATGACTAAGCATCAGGAGGGGATAATTTTTGAGTTGATACAAAACATTCAGCCCCCTGACGCACCCTACAATAACTACAATAATTACAATAACTCGATCGACATTTTAGGCTTATTCGATCGCCAATTTACAACTATAGTCAACCATCCGAGACAAAGATGAGTTGCGATCGACCAAAGTCCACCTCGGATCGAAATTCGACCAATTTTCGCCATCTTCGCTAACTCGGACAGTTCTAAACTCTCGCTGCTTGCAGTTAACTTCCATCTGCACCCGCATTTTCTCGTTACTAAACTGCTGAGTTCCTAAAACAGTTCTGACGGAATAAGAGGGAGCACCGGGAAAATTGGATTTACTTAATTTTACGCTGCTGGGGTCAATACAAATATCCACAAAACATCTTAATTTTTCGGCGCGGGCGCTCAAAGTATTGAGGGGAATAAAAATTAAACTTGCTATTAAAACTATTGACAAATTCTGAGTTTTATGCTTGTAAAATCTAGTTTTCATCTGCGTTAATTTGCGTTCATCTGCGGTTATTCTATCAAAAATCAACTCGGCGGTTGAAACCGCTTCTACACAAACAAAGTCCGCCTGCGCGGACTGAATTAATTCAACCCGCGCAGGCGGGTTTTGTCTGTGTAGGAGCGAATTCTATTCGCCCTGAATATTTGCCGTGAAGATTAGCTTTTTAAAGCTGAGGAACGTATTGTTCTTTTTCAGGAACAAAAGTGTATTCAGAGACGATTAGGCGCAACTCTTCGCCGTCGATGGTTTCTTTTTCGATTAACAAATCGACTAAACGATCGACCACGCTGCGATTGTCGCGAATAATTCGGCGGGCATCTTCGTAGCAGCGATCGACAATTTCCCGGACTTGTCCGTCAATCCGAGAGGCAATTTCTTCGGAATATTCCGATCGCGCCGTGTAGTCGCGGCCGAGGAAAATTTCGCTTTGCTGAGCTTCCAGGGCGATCGGGCCCAAAGTAGACATCCCGTAGCGAGTCACCATTTGGCGGGCCATACCGCTAACTTGCTGCAAGTCGTTGCCGGCACCGGTGGTGACTTCAGCATCCCCGAAAACTACTTCTTCGGCTGCGCGGCCGCCCAAAGCACCGCTAATCCGGGCTAAAATTTGCGATCTCGAAATCAAACCTTGGTCTTCGCTGGGCATGAACCAGGTTAAGCCGCGGGCTTGTCCGCGAGGAACTAAGGTAACTTTTTGGACGGGATCGTGGGCTTGAATTACAGTACCGACGATCGCGTGGCCGATTTCGTGGTAAGCAATCAAGCGCTTGCTCTTGCTGTCCACCAGCGGTGTGCCTTCCATACCTGCAACCACGCGATCGACTGCATCGTCAATTTCGAGCATCGTAATCGCTTCTTTGCGGCGTCTTGCTGTCAAAATAGCAGCTTCGTTGAGTAAGTTAGCCAAATCAGCGCCGGTAAAACCGGGAGTGCGGCGGGCGATCGCATCCAAAGAAATCTCCTCAGACAGCTTCTTGTTGCGCGAGTGAACTTCCAGAATTTCCAACCTGCCCTTGATATCCGGTGTATCAACCGTCACTTGGCGGTCAAAACGACCCGGACGCAGCAACGCCGAGTCGAGCACGTCGGGGCGGTTCGTAGCAGCAATGATGATGATGCCAGTATTGCCCTCAAAACCGTCCATTTCGGTCAGCAACTGGTTCAGGGTTTGTTCCCGTTCGTCGTTACCGCCACCGATACCGGCACCGCGCTGGCGGCCCACTGCATCGATTTCATCGATAAAAATTATACAAGGAGCATTTTCTTTAGCTTTCTTGAACAAGTCGCGGACGCGGGATGCGCCGACACCTACGAACATTTCCACAAATTCCGAACCGGAGATGCTGAAGAAAGGGACGCCGGCTTCACCTGCGATCGCTTTTGCCAGCAGGGTTTTGCCTGTTCCGGGAGGGCCCACTAGCAGTACGCCTTTGGGAATCTTGGCGCCGACTGCGGTAAAGCGTTCGGGTTTTTTGAGGAAAGTCACGACTTCGGCGAGTTCTTCTTTGGCTTCTTCTACGCCTGCTACGTCGTCGAACAGTACGCCTGTTTTAGCTTCCATTTGAAAGCGCGCTTTGGATTTGCCAAAATTCATGGCTTGGCCAGGGCCCCCTGGCACGTTGCCGCCGCGGCGGAACAGGAAGAACAGCCCTCCTACTAACAGTAGGGGAAATACTAGATTGCCTAACACTCCCCAGATGGCGCCGTCGTTCCGCAAGGGGTGAGTGTCGAAGCTAATTTTGGAGTCTCTGAGTCGAGAAACGAGTTCCGGGGCATTTGAGGGCAAGTCCACGCGCCACCGCTGCTCGTGATTGTCCAGTTCGGGATCGACGGCTAGGATGATCGCAGTCCGGCCTCCGTCGTACAAATCAACACTGGTGACTCGATCGGCGTTTAGGTAATCTAAGAATCTACCGTAGCTCAGGCGGGTGCTGGCGGTGTTCTTGCTCATTTCTGCCGGGGCTGCGGCGAAGGCTCCCTGCCACAGGAAAAAGCCGATGACTAGGGCTGGTAAAGTCCAAAGTAGTATAGTTTGCCAAGAAATTTTCATAAATGCGGGTGCCTTGAGTTGGGGACAAATCGGGTAAGCTGGCGGTCTCGGATTAGTGTGACAAATGTTTACACTCAGAATCTTAACTAAATTTAACTTAACAATGCAACATCGGGCAATAGGGCCTATTGTCGCGATCGAGAATAAAACCGACAATCAAGCATCCAGGGTATCTGACCCCCGTCCGAGCGGCCGCTCTTGTCGCCTGTTTAATCTAAAATCTAAAATCTAAAATCTAAAATCCATGTTTGGGCGATCGTCCCGAATATAATATTTGGTGCTGATTTCAATACCGATCTAGGTAGAGTTAGAAGAATCGCCTCAAAACCCACTGTCTTTAAGCGCGGCAGTGTCCAGGGATAAGGCATGATAATGGTGAGGCTCAGTGAGGTAACACATTTCAATGACAACTAGACAGCTTGTTCCTAATTCGGCTATGCTGACGCAGCAGACTAAGATCGCTTCTCACAAATCGATTATTAGTGCTGATTTGGGTCGTACAGCAACTAAAGCTTGCGTGAGTCGCAACCCAAATGGTGTTGTTTTCATCCCTGCCAACGTGGCTACTATGCCCGTGGAAAAGGTGCGGGGCGGCAGCTTTGAGTCAAAAGCAACAGACCCTCTGTTGGATATGTGGCTGGAGCACCAGGGCAAGGGGTACGCCATCGGTCAACTGGCCGCTGACTTTGGCGCTAATCTCGGTGGGGCTGACCAGTCGAAAGTAGTAGATGCTTTGGTTAAGGTTTTTTCCTGTGCTGGATATTTCCAGATGAAGGGCGAAATGGCAGTAGTGCTGGGTTTGCCTTTTTATTCGCAGGATCAGTTCGAGAAAGAAAAGGAAGAGATTATCAGCCAACTGCGCTCTCCCCACGTTGTGGTATACCGCGGCGAGCGTTTGGAAATTGACATCCGCCACGTTTGGGTGATGCCGGAAGGATTCGGCAGCCTGATTTGGTGCGAAGCTCAAGACAACAAGGAGTTTGTACCGGAGTTGCCGGAACTGTCGGTGGCTGTGGTCGATATCGGACACCAAACTACGGATTTGTTAATGGTCGATCGTTTCCGGTTCGCCCGGGCCGCTTCTAAAAGCGATTCCTTCGCCATGAACAAATTCTACGAACAAGTTGCCTCAAAAATTCCGGGGGCAGACCCTCAATCCCTGTCTTTATTGGAAGGGGTGAATAAACCCGAAGGGCAGCGTTTCTACCGTCCTAGAGGAGCGACTAAGCCGACCAATTTAGATCCAATTATTAAGGATTTGCGGGAGGCTTTCGCTAACGAACTGTCCGAACGTTTGGTACAGTGGTTGCCGGAACGGGTGACGGATGTAGTTCTGACTGGCGGTGGAGGCGAGTTTTTCTGGGAGGTACTCCAACCTTTGCTGAAAGACGCCAATCTGAAGGCTCACTTGGCTCAGCCTTCTCGGAAAGCTAATGCTTTGGGACAGTTTATTTATGCTGAGGCTCAGCTAGCCACGATAAAGTAACGCATTAAGGCTTGAACCCTATGGCACTGTGGGCAAAAAATAAGGCAAATTTCTCGGTGGCGTTTACGGAAGATGCTGCCGATCAAACTTTGCTGGCCGCTATTGAAAAAGAGTTGGCTTTTACGAAGTATCAGACTTTCAGCAATCTCTGCAAACAAGCTTTGTGGCAGTTTTTGTCTGTATCTGAGTCTGCTAGCTCTACAGATAGCTCTCAGCGGTTGGAAGAGCGTATTGCTGAACTTGCGGTCAGATTTGCTGAGTTTGAGCGCAATGTTTCTGCTGAGGAATTAAGCCGTTTGGAAGGACTGGAACATCACCTGAGTCAATTGGGCGCGCAGTTGGATCAGTTGCAGGGGAGTGTTGACAGTAAGTTTGCTCAAGTTTCTTTTGCCCAAGTTTCAAAAGTAGTAGAGCCTGACCCGATCGAGTCTGAGTCTGTAGCGAATGATGTAGTTTCTGATGCTGAGGTTGCTCCTCGTCGGGATTCCGATCCTTTATTGGAGCGTTTAAGTTCTTTGTTACCGCAAGATTTCTAGAATGAGGTAGACCAAGGCTAAAAAGCCTTGAGATGTGATGTTAGTGGCCCGCTGTTGGCAGCAGGTACTGAATAAATAAACAACGCGATCGCTCTTTTGAAAAAAAGGGCGATCGCTTTGTTATGGAAGAAGTTATTAGTTATTAGTCATTAGTCATTAGTCATTAGTTATTAGTTATTAGTCATTAGTCATTAGTTGTTAGTTGTTAGTTGTTAGTTATTAGCTATTAGTCATTAGTTGTTAGTTGTTAGTTATTAGCTATTAGTCATTAGTTATTAGTTATTAGTTATTAGGAAGCAGGAAGAAGGCAAAATTCCCCATTACCAATTCCCCATTCCGAATTCCCAATTCCCAATTCCCAATTCCTTCAATATTATTCGAGCAATCCTAATTTCTGCAATCGCGAACGAATGGCAACAGGTTGTCGCTGAAATTTCTGAGACAATTCACTAATTTCTTGGCAGTTTGCATATTCTTGCTGCAAATTCTCATCTTCCTCCCGACTCCACTTTACGTAAGCCCTGGGATATTTCTGGCGAATTTTCTCATTCTGGGTTTTAGCTCGATCGGCATTTTTGGGCTCGGCATTCAAACCAGAACCCAACGGTTGGTTAATTTCCGCGCCGCGACTAGCTACAGCCTCCTCTACCCGGCCCGGAATCACAGCAATTTCTTGAGAAAGCTGAGCCAAAGCATTATCTACTTGTTGCTGAAGTTCACTTAGCTGCCGCTGCTGCAAATTTCCCCATTGCGGCAGTTCGTTGATAAACTCCTGCAAGTCCAGAATGATTGTTGTCAAAGTTTCGACTTGTTGCAACTCCGGTCGTTGTTTGAATTGGCGGCTGGTGATTTCGATCTCGCTTTGAATCATTTTAATAGTTTTTTCTAAAATTATGAGCCGCTGGCGCAGGTTCTCAATTGCTGCAATTAGAGAGTGGGAATTTTCTGCCTGGCCAACATTGAGATTTTCGCGAGATGTTTGGGCAAGAGCTGTATCTAGAGAATTTACAGCAAGTTGTAATTGTTCGATCGCCCGATCGCTCGTAGCGGCTTGTTGGTTTACGCGATCGAACACTGCCGCCGTACTTGTTTTAACTTGCCCGCGAAACTTCTGGCGGTTCACAAAATTCAAAAAGAGCGAAATCACTACAGGAACTTCCACATAAATGCTCTGCTGCAAAACCAAACTAGCAGCCAATCCTACAGCCGAGAGTGCAAGAAAGATTAATTCAGCAGTTTCTAACAAATTGCTCGATTTGGGATTTTGAATTTTGGTTGATGAATTAGATGATGACATAAATTAATTGGGAATTGGGAATTGGGAATTGGGAATTGGGCATAGGACATTGGGCATAGGACATAGGGTATAAGGAATTGGGAGGCTGTACATCACGGAATTTAAAATTACTATCGGTTTTTTATTATGCCAATCTACATAAATATATTATATTTGCAAAATTAGTCGAGCTAAAGTGAAATAAATTAAGACTCCGAGGACATCAACTGCGGTGGTAATAAAAGGAGCAGACATTAAAGCGGGGTCTAAACCCAAAGAACGAAAGAGAAACGGCAGAGCAGAACCGGCAATAGAAGCTAAAATTGCGATCGCCAGCAAACTCACCCCCACCGCGATCGCCACTGCTAAATTCCCTTGCAGAGTGTAAGCCCACCCCGTCGCTACCGTCCCCAATATAGCTCCTAGGAGCGCTCCCGCCATCCCCTCGCGGACAATTACTTGAAAGGGGCCCATTGCTGTAATTTCATCAGTATTCAAACCGCGAATTACCACAGTTGAGGACTGGGCTCCGACATTGCCTCCAGTGCCCGTCAGCAGCGGAATAAAGGCTGCTAGGGCGACTACTTGGTGCAAAATATCTTCTTGAGCTCTAATAATTGCCCCGGTGACAGTATTGGTTAACAGCAGAACAAACAGCCACACGACCCTTTTGCGGGCGACGGTGATTAAATCGGTCTGAAAATAATTGTCGCCGCCGGACTGGACGCCACCCAAGGTATAAATATCTTTGGCGGCTTCTTGTTCTAAAATGTCGATCGCGTCATCAACTGTAATGATCCCCACCAGACGCTGTTCGCGGTCTACAACGGGCACGGCTAAAAAATCGTAACGCTGGATCAGCCTAGCTACTTCTTCTCGATCCGTTCCCGTTTGCACAGAAACTACCTCGCGGGTCATAATTTCGCCGACAGTTTTGTCGAGGGGAGAAGTGACTAAATCCCGCAAGGATAAAATGCCGCTCAACCGTCGCGCGGCATCAGTGACGTAAAGAGAATAAATGGTTTCGGTAGTTTTAGCCAAAGAGCGAATTCTGTCTAAAGCTTGAGCAACGGTAAAGCTTTCTTTGAGTGAAATGTATTCCGGGGTCATAATCCTGCCGGCGCTACTGGCTTCGTAACCCAAGAGTTGGGCAGTAGCTTCCCGTTCCGTTGGACTCATTTCACCTAAGAGGCGGCGGACTAAGATGGCCGGCAGTTCATCAAATAGTTTAGCTCGATCGTCCGGGGACATTTTGTCTACAATATCGAGGACTTCTTGGCGTTTGAATTTTTCGCAGAGGGACTGCTGAACGCTGGAGTCGAGATATTCGTAAACTGCGATCGCTTCGTCTTTAGAAAGCAACCGAAAAGCTATTACTTGCATGGTTTCTGGCAGGCCTTCGATAGCTTCAGCGATGTCTGCTTCCTGCACCGGCTGCAAAATTGCTTTTGCTGCTTGAAAGTCTCCTTGTTCCAACAAAGCCTTTAACTGCGATCGAACTAATTCCCGGAGTTCTTTTCGCGCGTAGGTGGGTAGAGAAGACGATTGATAATTGTTTTCTGTCACTGATGACTCTCCTCATGCAATTTTAGATTTTAGATTTTAGATTTGGGATTTGGGATTTGGGATTAAAGAATTGGGAATGACTTACTGAGTCAGCAGATTTGGACTTGACCTACAGTTGCATTTTTGTGCTAACTGGTATCAACCTGTGCTGCACGCCTTCCTGAATCCAGTTTATAGCCTATTGACACCACTGGTTGCAGTTATTATGATTTACACGGGCAGCGCGAGCAACCGAATTTTTTGGCAGATGCGGCACCAGGACGCAAATGAAGATATATTCTGAAAACCGGGTTTTTTGGTATTATGTTTTTGATATATAGCGGTTCTCAGAAAGATTCGCTGACGACTGGGAATAGGGAATAGGCCAGGGCCGGGCCTAGGCCAGGGCCTGGTTTAGGGCATACCTCACTTTTTTGATAACCGCTATAGCAGAAAAGAGTGTGAGTTCGGGGAGCGCGATCTATTACCAATTACCAATTACCAATTACCAATTACTTCATCGCCTTTGAGAATGGGTATACTATCAACTCTTCGGCTTCCCTCACAGCCAACTGTCAACTGTCAACTACTTTCTGGTAAAATCTGCGAGAGATCAATTAAGGCAGAAAATAATAACGATCGCCAAAACCTAGTCTATCTGAAAAAACTTGATTTTGAGATTACTGATTTTATACAAATTATCTGTCCTTTGATGACCTGCCACCCGGACACCCCATTGACATTTCCCTACAGGGAGCATCTCAGTTTTGCATTTACAGTGTTCCCCCGCTCAAAAAAAGGAACGCACGTGCGGACTTCAGTCTGCTCTTTAGAAATGCTTCTTGCAAAACTGAGATGCTCCCTCCCTACAGATGCTCAATTAGTATTTTACAAGAATTACCCTGAAAACCCTGTGACTTTAGTCCAGGGATGAAAGGGCGTTGCAGGATTTATCCTGCCCACTCTCAAAGATCTTCAATGTAACGCTTAACTGTTTGTGTACAGATATTGCCCGCAGTAGAGACCAAGTAGCTAGGTGTCCACAGGTAGGCAATTGGTGTATAGTAAACCTATGACAACAAACTGTAAATTAAATGTACGCAGTACAAAAAGATGTTTGGCATTTAAAGGGATTCCACAAAATCATTGTTGAGCAACTACTAAGATGGTCAAATAACCTGTTTAATGTCGGCACTTACGAGAGTCGGCAACGGTACTTTAAGGACCAAGGCGCCATCAAATATCCCGACCTGTACAAGATTGCCAAAACCAACGAAAATTACGGATTGCTTTACTCTCAAGTTGCTCAACAATCCTTAAAATCTGTTGCTGAATCTTTTAGCTCTTTCCGAGCCTTAGAAAAGTTAGCCAAGAAAGGGGAACTTAATCAAAAACCGAGATTGCCCAAGTACAGAACTCCAGGCGGTATGTACCAGATTTCCTATCCGGGACAAGCCTTGAAAATAGTCGGCAATCAGGTGAGACTGCCTCTGGGAAACAAAGGTAAAGAACACTTCGGGACAGATGCTCTCTGGATTCCCCTACCGGAAAGACTCAAAGATTGCCAGATTAAAGAACTCAGGTTAATTCCTAGGAATGGTCAGGTATGGGTCGAATACGTCCACAAATCTCTGACTGAACAAGCCCCTAGTTGCAGCTTGGAAGTAACAGGAGTTTTGGGCATCGACCACGGGATCAACAACTGGTTAACTTGTGTTTCTAGTAATGGTAAATCTTTCATCATTGATGGTCACAAATTGAAGTCTTGGAACCAAGGGTTTAACAAAGAAAAGGCGCGAGTCCAATCGGAACACGCTCGACATAAATTACCCAAAGGTTTCTCATCGACCAGGCTGCAACAGTTGTCAGACACTCGTACAAGAAGAATGAGAGATGCTGTCAACAAAGCAGTTAGAGCCATCGTGGATTATTGCGAAAACTCCCAAATTAATGTCATGGTTTTTGGCTGGAATAAAGGACAGAAGCAAGAAGTCAATATGGGGGGAGTGACCAACCAAAATTTTGTCCAAATACCCACAGCTAAAGTCAAGGATAGACTACAACAAGAATGCGACTTAAGGGGATGGCGATTTTTCGAACAAGACGAATCCTACACATCAAAAGCGAGTTTTTTAGACCAAGATTTGTTGCCCGTGAAAGTCGGTGAAAAACCCGACAATTGGCAGCCATCGGGTCAGCGAATCAAGCGAGGCTTGTACCGTTCTAGCACTGGGTTGTTAATTAATGCAGATGTTAATGGTGCAGCTAATATCATCAGAAAATCAAAAGTAGCCACAGACTCAATTATTGAGCGATTGGGTAGAGGGTTGCTGACTAACCCTTTAAGAATTAAACTTTGGGTGGATTCATCCCCCAAAGTTTGTCCTTAAGAATCCCCGCGTCTTCAGACCGGGGAGTGTCAACTATTTGCCAATTCGTGCTAAAGTGCTGCCTAACTGAACGGCAATTACTCCGAGTATGGCACTACCAACCCAGTAAAAAGTTGCCAAGCTATAGGATCGATCGCGCAACAAGACATTCGTCTCTAAACCGTAAGTCGAAAAAGTAGTATAAGCCCCCAAAAATCCCGTTGCTACCATTAACCGCACCTCCGACGGAACAGCCGGCACCCGTTCAAAAACCAGGGTGATAAAAAATCCCATAGCCAAGCAACCGGTGATGTTAATAAAAAAAGTTCCGTAGGGAAAAGCCGTGCCGAAACGGTTGGCAAACCACAAGGTGATATAATACCGGCTCAATGCACCGGCAATGGCACCGAAACTAATTGCGATCGGATGGCGGAGATTGGGGTCTTGCAGCATCTAAGAATTTTAGATTTTAGATTTTGGATTTTAGATTGAGCGAACTCATGTAATGTATTGTATGATTAAAATGGCGATCGCCATTTTAAAATTATAGAGAGTATGTATGCAAATTGTGCTGGCTGCTGCAGACGATGACTTAGTTAGAGCCTGGGAACAAACTTGCGGTAATATGCAAAATGTCAAGATACATCGCGGCTCAATCTTTGATGTGAAATGCGATGCGCTTGTGAGTCCGACCAATAGTTTTGGCTTCATGGACGGCGGCTTAGATTTAGAGATTTCGGAATATTTTGGAGACCAGGTTCAAGAACGCCTGCAAAAACTCATTCAGACTCGCCATCAGGGCGAACTATTAGTAGGATTAGCCGAAGTTGTAGATACCGATCATGCAGAAATTCCCTATTTAATCGCTGCCCCAACCATGCGGGTTCCGACAATTTTAACAGAGACCGTCAATGTTTATCTAGCAACCCGCGCTATTTTAACTCTCGTAAAATTTGGCACGGTTCCAGACGGAACGCCTGTCAAACATATTATTGAAACGATCGCGATTCCCGGCATGGGTACGGGCACAGGTAAAGTGCCGCCGGATATCTGCGCGCATCAGATGCAAGTCGCGATCGCAGATATCCTCCTATCTCAATACCAATTTCCTAAATCTTGGCTGGATGCCCAAAAATCTCACCGCTTGTTATATGCTGGCGATGCCGGAGATTTGCAGTTGGAAAATTCAAAGGATTAAATTTCCCCCTTTTACAGTGTTTAGAAACCTCGTTTATGGGTGTTGTGTTTTTTTAGGTAAAGTCACTTATCAAAAATTAAAGTGCGCTAAACCGTACCTGCAAGTTGGCGGTATCCTACACGCGAGCTCAACTTGGGCAGATAGAATGTAGGAGAACATGACTAAGTTTTTAGGGCCAGTCTTAAATGCCAGAATGAATTCTGGCGCTACACATACAAAGTCCGCCTTCGCGGACTACAAAAGGAGACGATTGATATGACAGATCCAAATTTGACTGAAGTAACAATTGTAGAGGCTACTCCCGAAACCACGGCGATCGTAAAAAAAGAGATGCCCGATGCGACTGATGAGACGATCGCAGAAACAGCGGCTTTGTTTGAAGCAATTAAAAAACGCGCCGCCGCCGAAGTGCAAGCAGCGGGCGATCTCACCCGCGAAGCTTATTTGAAAGCCCTCCAAAAGGCTTCAGGTGCGATCGAACAAAATAAGTCGATCGCCAAAGAGAGAATGACTGAGGCTGTCAGCCTGTTGAAAAAGGAATCCGAGAAAAATTGGCTGGTGGTGGATGCAATTAAAACCCGGGCTCAAGCCCAGGTGCAAGATGCCGGCGAAGTCAGCCGCGAAGCTTATTTGAAAGCGGTGCGACAAGCGCGGGAAGCGGTGGAACAAAATAAATTAGTCGAACGCGATCGCATCGATCGAGCTGTCGAGCACATCCACAAGGAAACGGAAAAGAATTGGCACGTTGTTGTGGGAGAAATTGAGTCGATTGGTGCTCGATTGAAAGAGACTGCTAAGTCGGCTTGGAACTCGCTGACGGCGTTTTTTGACAAGTCCAATCGCGGCGATTCGGAAAAGTAATATCAAGGATGGAAAGTTAATGTAACAATATTGTCTGTTGCTGGTGCGTCGCTCGATCGATATTTCGTCTGTTTTGGATACTATCGATCGCGACACACCCTACTAATCTTGCTGTCAACTGTCAGCGGAAAGGCAGCCGCTGCTTGATTCTTGGTAGGATTTGCTTGATTTTGGCGATCGCCCATACCGACATCCACACACCAAAACCCGCACCCATACTAATCAGCAGCACTAGAAGAAATGACGGGATTTCAATGTTGCTCAACGGGAAGTAAAATTTGCGATCGGGCGGGTCTTGTTTGATCGAGTATGGAGCTACGCTAGCTACTATGCCGACCAATCCCAAAGCAGAACCTACTGTTTGAATCGTTGCTTCTAATTTTGCATCGCGATCGGCTTGGGCGATCGCCACTACGCCCCTAATTGCTTCCATCGCCTTGTCTAAGGCCACCGTACCGTATTTGAAGTAACCTAGGTCAGCTTTGATTTGTTCGCTGAACTGCGGGCAGGTTTCTTTGCTGAATAATTCTAGGAAGCTCAAGTCAGAATAATTTTTGGTATCCCTATTATTATAAATCTTTCTGGCTTTGATGTCAAGACTTATTTGATTTAATTTATTTTGGTAATTTTTGGCGTTAATGGCGATCGTATTTTGCCTAATTTCCATCTCAATCAGCAGGCGCGCATACTTAACAGCGCGGGGCGGCATATTAATTGTCTGACTTTCGAGATACTCTAATTCCTCTTTCTTTAAACGAGAGTCCTTTCCTTGGCGCTGATAGGCTTCATCATGCTGCAAATACTGAAAAGTGCTTTCAATATCGACATCGATTTGTGCGTATTCCTTGCGAATTTCCAAATAATAGGCGCGACTTTCTTTGTAAGCAAGAATGACTTTATTGCGGTACAAGCATAAATCTAAAAAATCGGAGTAGTAGGTATCCCAGATATCACCCGTGGTTTGACTCTCGAAAAACCAAATCAGAATCTGTCCGAATTTATCAGGGTAATTGGGATAGCCGTATTCCAGAATTGGGCTACCAAATAATTCGCCTTCACGGTAAAATTCTGGGAAATTCTCACCGGAAATAAAGGATTTTAGACAAAGTTGACCTAAACTTTTGATATAATTGGGATCTTCTTGGACAGCGGCTTTTTGTGCTTCGGTTAGCCAAGCGGTAAGTAAGAGAGTTTGAGGGAAATAACTATTAACCGAATTTTGCAGCAAACAGTTATCGGGATTGAACCGCTGGAAGATACTAATATCGACATCAGGTGTTTTTGTATCATTAGTTTTTTCGGGGACGCGCAGGTTGAAGCCCAAAGCGTAACTGTCATCAATCCGCAGGGGTTGGGCCAATCCGGTGAGGGAAATCTCCTGGTTTTCATGGCTGATATGTTTGCTTAAATACAACGAACCCCGATTGTTGACCGCTTTTCCGATCATCAGATTCACGCGGCGGCCTGGTGGTTGTGCAGTTTTGTATAAATTGGTATCGTTAAATTCGGCATTAATATGGAGTTTTTCTTGCAGAATTTCGTTACATTTTTCCCAGAGATGTTGGGGATTCGAGGTTGGTGGTAGGGCTGGTTGTCGGGGATTTGTAGGGGAAATTGAGCCTGATGATAGGATATCCCAGACGTGGAAGGCGAATAAATGAACGTTTGGGGCGCCTACTCGGTTATTTGGATTCATTCTTGCTATCTGCAATATTTTTTTGTTCGAGTTTTTGCATTTCTTCGTAAGCTTTCATAATGATCTCAGGTGCTCTTTTGGTGAGATTTGCGATCGGTTCTAGTGTACTGTGAAGGGCGTCACCCGGATCGGAGATTTCTCGCAACTCATCTCTTAATGCTTCTCCTAAATCGCCATGCTGCGTACACCAATCTTTGATCGTATCACCAATGGCGGATTCATGGTCTGCTAAGTTGGTTATTGCTTTTGCCAAATTAGGTAAATCTTTCCATGCTTCTGAGTCTAATTGAAATATTTTTGGACATTCAGTCAGCAAATTTATAAAAGCAATGAGGTTTTTGTCCGGGTTCATAAATAATTCTCCGTTAATACAATGTGGGATTGTAATCACAAATGGGTTGTTGGGTAGGGGCGGGTTTATGTGAATTATTTGTGCGAATTAAATATGGTTGGTTAACCCGCCCTACGATATTTGGTATGATAATTATACATCTAAAGTACCCAGATTTGTAGGAACTCACTTCGCCGAAATTTATGTCATCAAATCGCAGGAATTGTCAACCCGCCCCATCCCATTGCAGATACAGATAAACGTTTTCTGCGTTCGGGGTTGATTGGTGGGGTAGGGGCGGGTTTATGTGAATTGTTTGTGCGAATCAAATATGGTTGGTTAACCCGCCCCTACGATATTTGATATGACAATTATACATCTAAAGTACCCAGATTTGTAGGGGCTCACTTCGCCGAAATTTATGTCATCAAATCGCAGGAATTGTCAACCCGCCCCATCCCATTGCAGATACCGATAAACCTGTTTCCCTAGTATCCAGTAGCAAAGAATGCCGCCCAATATTTGGGTTTGCGGAAAGGCGGTTCATTGCTTCTATCAAAACTTAACCAATTTTTGACTTTTTCCATCGAATCTTCATCTAATTTTAATAATTCAATCCAAACCATAAACTCCTCCCGGGTGACAGAGCGCATCCAGTTTTGCGTGGCATTTAAGGCGACGGCTACTGCTTTTTGTAGTTGCAATTCTTGGTAAAATTTGATCGTGAATATGGCTGTCGCAAAATCATCAATTTTCCATAATGTGCTGACTACATTCATGCTTCCTGCATACAAGAAGCCGCTGGGTAAACCGATGTACTCATCTGTCATTGCTGTTGAGTTTGTTAACCCGGTTTCGCAGGCGGAAAGTGTCACGAGGTTGCACTGGGGTAACTCTAAATTGCTGAAGATTTCTCCTAAGGTTAGGCATTTTTCAGGGATGACCATTTTGCCGCTTCGCATGGTGACATAGCGCTGTTTTTTGACTTTATTCTCTTGAAGCCCCCCCTTACCAAGGGGGGGTTGGGGGGGGTTAATTTGCTCTTGAAGCCCGCCCTTAGCAAGGGGGGGTTGGGGGGGGTTAATTTCGGGGATTTGCGGCGGGTTAATTTCTGAGGTTGTTTCTATGGAACCGGCTAGGGCTAGTAGGGATAGCAGGGGATTGTTAAAGTCGAATAATCCGTGGCAGGAAAAATGGATATAGGTGGCGTTTGAGAGGTTTTTGGCGTTTTCGGTGAAGGCGATTTTGGTGGCTTGGTTTTTGATTAAGATGTGGTGGGGATTGAATCTTTGTTTGATGGTTTCTACTTCCATGTCGGTATTGGTTAAGTCTTCGGTGGGATTTTGAATGGCAAATAATGGTTGCAATTCGGGGGCCGGGGTTTTGCGGGTTTTGCTGCGGTTTTTGACGATTTCTAGGAGTTGCAAGCTGGGGGCGTATTGCACGCCGCTGGGGAAGCAATCTAGCAGGTATTTCCTAGGGGCGGTTTCTTTGGGTTCGCCTTTGAATGTGAATGGTAGGGCGTGGAGGGGGAATAAATGCAGGTAGCGGTGGGGGACTAAGATTAGTTGTTGGCAATTCTCTGGGATTTGGGCGACTATTTCGTTGAGGCGCAATATTTCGGAGAGTTTTTGCAGTTTGTCGGGTAGGGTTTTTTGCCAGATTTTGTTGGTTTTTTTGTCGCGGTATTGGTCGAGATATTCATCTTTCCAAGTTTCTAATTCGGCTATTTCGGTTGTGGTGTATGTGACTAATTCTATGTTGTTGTGGGTGATGATGAAGGCAAATCCCGTAGGGGCGGTGCCCCCGTGCCCGCCCTCTGGGGAATTACCGATGTACCATTCTATAATGGCGGTTTTTGGATCTAATGTTTGCTGGAATTCGGCGATGTCTATGGGTGAGATTTTTTGAGTTAGTTTGAATTCTGGTTCTCGCTGTTTGAAGATTTCTAGGAATTGTTCTAGTTGCTGTAATGCTGTTGCTAATTTGTCTTTTTGTTGTTTTTGTGATTGGGGGGTGAGGGTGCGGGTTTGAGTTGTGCGTTGGGTGTCTGAGTCTTCGGGAACCCCCCCCCGGCCCCCCCTTGGTAAGGGGGGGAGGAAGAGGGGGAGAGTCATCTGGAACGCCCTCGCCAGAGGGCGGGCACGGGGGCACCGCCCCTACAAGGGGGGGAGTTGGAGTTGGAGTGGGTGTTGATGTTTCTAGGGATTGTTGGAGGGTGGCGATTTGGCGGCGCAGGTTTTGGAGTTGCTGTTTTTCGGATTCGGTGGCTGTTTTGGGATAGATTTCGCTGTTGGTGAAGAGTTCGACTAGGTAGCGGGATTTGCTGCGTTCGATCGTTTGAATGGCTTTGTGATATTGTTGGTGGTTGATGCAGGATTGGATCATTTTTTCGTAGACGTTGAGATTTTTTTCGATTAGTTCTCGTTTGCGGTTGTCGGATGTTACCCATTCGCGACTTTGTTCCACTGCTTCGATGGCTTTTTCGTAGCCGAAGATGGCTGTTTCCCACAAGCTTTCGTCAAATCCTAAATTGCCTAAGTTTCGCCCTGTTTGCAGACAGTCAAGGGGTAAAGCGGTAGGGGTGCGAACCGACAAAGCTAATTCATAACAGGATCTCGCCCTTTCTAGATTATCGCCCCTGTCTCCCTTGATTCTGTCACTGTAAGCAGCAGCCAAATTATTTTGAGTCGTCGCCCAATTTTAGGGGAAAGCATCGCGGGTGTAAACGGACAAAGCTAATTCATAACAGGATCTCGCCCTTTCTAGATTATCGCCCCTGTCTCCCTTGATTCTCTGGCTGTAAGCAATTGCTATACTGTTTTGAAACATTGCCCAATCTTCTGGGTAATCTTCGCGGGTAAAAATAGTTAATCCTATATCCAGACAAGCAATCGCAATCTCTATGTTGCTTCTGCGACTGCCTTGCTGAAGACTTGAAATTTTTAGATTTAAATTGTATAATATATTGGCACGAGTTTCTGCTTTGTCTGCATCGAAGTTGGGCAGTGTTTCTGTTGCCCACTCTCGCAAATATTGGGCAAATTCATCGTCTAATAATTCTAGATTGGCTTGCAGGATGGCGGTTTGTTCTTCGCTGGGACAGGTGAGGAGAGATTCAATTAGGGTGAGATAGGTTTGGCGCAGTGGTTGGTTCATTTTTGACTGCCCGTGTTTGGGATATTTTACATTGTTTGTGGGGGGGAATGCAAGATTGGCAGCGAGCAATGTGCGGGATTTAGCGGATGGATTGGGGGTTGGTTTATGGGTTGGTTGGGGAGGCGGGGATTGGAGAAACTGGGTTTTGTAACGGATGTAGCGGATGGATTGGGGGTTGGTTTATGGGTTGGTTGGGGAGGCGGGGATTGGAGAAACTGGGTTTTTTACAGATTTTGTAGCGGATGTAGCGGATGGATTTGGGGTTGGTTTATGGGTTGGTTGGGGAGGCGGGGATTGGAGAAACTGGGTTTTTTACGGAGATTTGAGACGATGGCGAAGTATGTCGCAAAAACCCGGTTTCTCGCCACTAACCTGAGCTCCTAGAAACCGGGTTTTTTACGGAGATTTGGGACGATGGCGAAGTATGTCGCAAAAACCCGGTTTCTCGCCACTACCCGCGCCGATGGAATTAATAGTCGGCGGACGATCGTCTTTTTGTGCTTCTACTATCATTATCGCCCGTTTTTTTGTTTCTACCTTTTTTAATTTGTTGACTCATTTCGACAAACAAATCTTTGCGTAAATAAGGATAATCACTCACCCATACTTCGCGACTGGGAATGTAAATATCTGATACTTTGGCAATTCTGCCCAAATCTTCTTGATTGGACATGATTAACATTAAAGCAGCTTGGCCGGGGACAATTCCTTGATGATTTTTTTGCAATGGCGCTTTGAGTGTGGTAGTAAATCCGGTTTTGTCGCCGACTTCTATATTGATGCGCGGTTCTAGGTTGTCTACAATTACGAGTTGTCCTTTTTGATTGACTGTTTCTTCTTGACTTGTGACTTCATCGGTGATATAAATATCCAAAACTCGTCCTTGCCAAAAACCGCAATATTTATATTTGCGACATTCTGCATTCCGCAAACTCGCCCAGAAAATCGGCCCCCACAACCAGTACAAACCAGCTATCAATCCGGTAATTAAAACTAGCGGCCCGACATCGGAACCTGCAAAGTTATAGATTACTAGCAGGAATACTACGGCTACCGCAGAGATTAACATTCGCCTCAAAAAATCGGGTGGTTTTCCCCAAATATATTTGTATTGGGCTCCGGTGGCGACGGGGGGGATTAGTTCTTGAAAGGTTTCTCGGGTTAAGGGAATTAGCATAATTTGTCATGGGGTATGGGGAATGGGCTTGCGCAGGGCATGGGCATGGAGAATTGGTAATAGGTTATTGGTAACAGTCGGGCGTGTTAAATATGAACCGGACAAAAAATTAGTAGGGTGCGCATTGCGCACGGTTGTGCCCATTGGGAACCCTACATAATTTGTGCCCATTGGGAACCCTACATAATTTGTGCGCATTGGGAACCCTAGATAATTTGTGCGCATTGGGAACCCTAGATAATTTTGCGCATTGGGCACCCTAGATAATTTGTGGGCATTGCGCAACCCTAGATAATTTGTGGGCATTGCGCAACCCTAGATAATTTGTGGGCATTGCGCAACCCTACATAATTTGCCATTGGGCACCCTAGATAATTTGTGCGCATTGCGCAACCTACATAATTTGTGCGCATTGCGCACCCTACATAATTAGGTTATTAGTTATTGATTATTGGTTATTTACTCCCAATTCCCAATCCCTCCGCTTCGCTTCGCCCAATTCCTAATTCCTAATTTTCTAGAGTATTTTTTCCAATCCGTAAACGAGCGATCGCAATTCTAGAACTTTTCGCACCGATAACAAAACTCCCGGCATATAACAAGCGCGATCGCTCGTATCGTGCCGTAAAGTATAAACTTGACCTGCACCGCCAAAAATTACCTCTTGGTGGGCAATTAAGCCTGGTAAACGGATGCTGTGAATCCGAATCCCTTCATCGGCTACCGAACCGCGAGCTCCGGCTATTTTTTCGGTTTCCTCAACTTCGGGCACATTGAAAGTTTTTCCCAATTCTGCTAGCATTTGGGCAGTTTGAATCGCCGTGCCGCTGGGAGCGTCGGCTTTTTGATTGTGGTGCAGCTCGATAATTTCTACGTGTTCAAAATACTGAGATGCGGTGACGGCGGCTTGTTGCAGCAAAACCATGCCGATCGAGAAATTGGGTATAATCAAACAGCCGATGCTGGCTTTGTCAGCGAATTCACCTAAGTTATCAATTTGCTTGCTGCTCAATCCTGTAGTCCCAACTACCGGGCGTATACCATAAGCTATAGCCGATCGCACATTTTCATAGACTGACGAAGGGTGCGTAAAATCTACCATCACGCCTAACTGCTTTTCCTGAGACGCTAATACCAGCATTCCTTGCAAGTCGTCAGTGACGGGAACTTCTAACGGGCCGCATCCGGCTAATTCCCCCGCATCGGCGTTGAGGCACTCAGGAGAACGGTCTACAGCCCCAAATAAAGTCATGTCATCAGCATTGGCGATCGCCTTAATTACTTCGCGGCCCATCTTGCCGCCAGCACCGTTAACAATCACCGGAATCGGAAGTTGATTCGCCATAATCTCAAAAATATCCTGAAACTTCGATCGACTAAATTTTAACGCTTGTGGGAATTTAGGGAAACAGGGGAATAAAAAACAGGACTTGTCGGCAAATCTTCAACAACCCGGTTTCCCCTCCCGAAATACTTGGCAAAATCGAGTAATTAACTTAAATAAACTCGGTTTCGGCACAATTTCTGAAAAAATTACACTCAATCTCATAATAAGCTCAATTCTGTGGAACAGACTTGTGCGAAGCGAATTTGCACCCATATATTTTTTCTGTGACTCCCAAATTCTCTCGAAATCTTCGTTATGTACTGTCTGTCGCCACTGGCCTCGATCTGAGTTCTCCAGGCCGCCGGGTCAGAATTTTGCCTGCAATGCTGGCGGGTGCTACTGTAACGCTGCTGAATCTGGGAGTTCAACGGTTGGGATGGCTGCAAAGCTGGGAATTGGGCAGTTTTGACTCGTTAGTACGCTTGCAGCCCGATGCGGGCCGCGATCCGAGGCTGCTGATCGTGGGAATTTCCGAGGCCGATATTCAAGCTTTGGGGAGATTTCCGGTTTCCGACGGTGCGATCGCCCAAACCTTGACAAAATTGCAAAAGTACCAGCCAAAAGTCATCGGTTTGGACTTGTACCGAGATTTGCCGCAACCACCGGGACACGAAGAATTGCTGGTCAAGCTGAAAGCACCGAATGTAGTGGCGATCGCCAAAATGAGCGATGCAGAAAGTCCGGGAGTCCCGGCGCCCCAAGGAATACCGCCCGATCGAATCGGTTTTAACGACTTCGTGCTCGACGCTGACGGCGTGGTGCGCCGCCATTTACTCTCAGTCTCGCAAGCAAACAAGACTACTGTTTCGTCGTTTTCTTTGCAACTGGCTCTGCTGTATCTCAAAGACAGAGTGCAGCAGAAAAATAGCCCTGTCAATCCCCACCAAATCAACTGGGGTAAAGCAGAATTTCTGCCTTTAAAGTCTGACAGCGGCGGCTATGCAAATCTCGATGCCAGAGGCTACCAAATTCTGCTCAAATACCGATCGGGGAAGAATGTAGCGCGACAAGTCAGTATCTCGCAGGTATTGAAGGGGGAAATTGACCCAAGCTGGATAAAGGACAAAATTGTGCTGATCGGAACGACAGCACCTAGTACCAGAGACGTGTTTCTGACGCCCTACAGTCCGGTTCAAAAACAAACTCCGAAAATGCCGGGGGTGATCCTGCACGCCCAAATGCTCAGCCAAATATTGAGTGCCGTTTTGGAGGGGCGATCGCTGTTTTGGATCTGGCCGCAATGGGCAGAAATTTTGTGGAACGCTTCTTGGGCTGTGCTTGGCGGGGTTGTGGCTTGGCGTATCGTGCACCCGGCGAGGGCGGTATTGGTTGGGGGCGCGGTGTTGATGGGGCTGCTGGGAATTAGTTTTGCGATTTTTATTGGGGGTGGGTGGGTGCCGCTGGTATCGCCGGCTTTGGGTTTGGTGGTGACTGGTGTGGGCGTCAGCGCTTACAGGAAGGTTTACGATGCTTTTCACGACTGTCTGACGGGTTTGCCGAACCGGGATTTGTTTGTGGAATGTTTGGGGCGGGCGATCGCCCACAATAAAGGCCACCACAGCTATCTGTTTGCAGTGCTGTTTATTGATTTAGACCGATTTAAGGTAATTAATGATTCTCTAGGTCATTTGGTAGGGGACGAACTGTTGATCGCCGTGGTGCGGAGGCTGAGGGCAAGTATTGCTCGCGCGGATACTGTGGCGCGGGTGGGGGGTGACGATTTTGCGATTTTGGCGAGGAATGTCGATCTCGGGAGTGCGATCGATTTGACCGATCGAATTCACCAAGCTTTAATTGTGCCTTTTGAGGTGAGAGGGCAGGAGGTGTTTGTCACGGCTAGTATCGGAATTGCGGTGGGGGGCGAACCAACTGCTACCGCCCGGGAACAGCCGGAACACTTGCTGCGAGACGCCCACACGGCGATGTACCGGGCCAAGGCTTTGGGAACGGGAAGGTATCAGGTGTTTAATGCTTCGATGCACGATTTGGCATTGGAGAGGTTGCGGTTGGAAACTGATTTGCGGATGGCCCTGAAGCGTCGGGAGTTTTTGCTGCACTACCAGCCGTTTGTGTGTTTGGCCAGCGGGAAGATTATTGGATTTGAGGCTTTGGTGCGGTGGCAGCACCCCCAGCGGGGCTTGATTTCGCCGGTCAAGTTTATTCCGGTGGCTGAGGAAACGGGGGCAATTGTGCCGCTTGGTGAGTGGGTATTGGAGGAAGCTTGCCGGCAGTTGCGACTCTGGGAAGAAATGTTTGATTTCGATCGCCCTTTGATTATGAGTGTAAATTTATCTGGGAAGCAGTTTGCTCAGGCGGATTTAGTCGATCGCCTGAAGGCTATTTTGGCAGAAACGGGTTTGCGTCCCGAGAATTTGAAGTTGGAGATTACTGAGAGTGTGGTGATGGATGATGTGGAGTCGGCGATCGGGGTTTTAAAGCAGATGAAAGCGTTAAATGTCAAGTTGGGAATTGATGATTTTGGGACTGGTTATTCGTCGTTGAGTTATTTGAGTCGGTTTCCTACGGATACGTTGAAGGTTGATAAGTCCTTTGTGGGGCTGATGGAATTGGGTGAGGGGGACAATGTGGCGATCGTCCGAACAATTGTCACCCTGGCCCACGCTTTGGGAATGGATGTGATTGCTGAGGGCGTGGAGACGGCGGCACAATTAGCTAGGTTAAGGGCGATCGGCTGCGAATACGGCCAAGGTTATTTTTTTGCTAAGCCTTTACCGAGCGAAGATGCGACTGCTTTGATGGCTTCGGAACCCCAGTGGTAGTTGTTAGTTATTGGTTATTGGTTATTTGTTCATATACAATAATCCTTATATCGTTTCATGGCGATCGCCCTAATTGTCAAGTAGACCTGGTTTGGGATAAACTAATATAGATGCTCACTTGAATTTTGAGGAAATTATATGACAGCAGTGATTGCAGAACATATTGAAATTACTCCCGGAGTATGCGGTGGCAAACCCCGCATTGCTGGGCATCGAATTAGGGTTCAAGATGTGGTCATTTGGCATGAAAAAATGGGTATGTCTCCTGATGAAATTGTGTCGCGGCATCCCACAATCACCCTAGCGGATGTATATGCAGCATTGACTTATTACCACGACCATTTTGAGGAAATCCGGCAACAAATACGAGATAGTGAAGCTTTTGTCCAGGAATTGCAAGCAAAAAATCCTTCCAAGGTGCAACAGAAATTAAGAGGGCAGAATCTTGGACAAGATACGATTTCACTTTGATGAGCAAGTCGAACGGGCGATCGCAGAAGCTTTGAGAAGGCGAGGTATTGATGTCACAACTACACCAGAAGCAGGACTTTTAGGTGCAGTTGATGAAGAACAATTAGCTTTCGCGATTTCTCAACAGCGAGTAATATTTACCCAGGACGACGATTTTTTAGCAATTCATCAGCGCGGTTTAGAGCATTCTGGTATTGTTTACTGCCACCAAAATAGTCGTTCACTTGGTGAAATTGTGCGCGGTTTAATTTTGATTTGGGAGGTACTAGAACCGTCGGATATGCAAAACCATCTAGAGTTTATTTGACTAAAGCGGTTGCCATGCTTGCCGACTCCTGGTACGCACAGAACATTGTTGTGTCATGACTGTGAATTGACGAGATAATTTTTTTTCGTTGTTGCGGGACTGGGTAGGAATTGCGATCGCTCTTTCGACAAAAAAAATCAGCTACATAATCGTCAAATAAGTATCGACAGATTCCGAGGGTAAAACCTTTAAAGTTTGGTGGCGCAAATCTGGTTCTAAACCGAGGGCTTCGAGAGGAATTACGCCAATTAAAGCATCTCGCCCTCCGGGTAATTCCAGGCACTCAAAAGTGCCTTCTCTACCGCAAAGTGAAATCTTAGCATCTTGAAAGATGCGCGCTTTGCTGAGTCCCGTTGCGGTGGCCACATCCACTTCTTTAAGCAGTTCGAGGCCGAGTTGGGCGATCGCCCCTGGAGGCAGGCATAATGTAGTAGCACCGGTATCTACCACCACGTTATCTAGGGTGATCGAACGTATTTCCTCAGTTGGAATGAATCCCCGTGCAGCAGCGGACTGGTCGGCACGATTGGTAACTGTCAGCGTAACTAAAACTTTGCCCATTGATTTGTCGGAAGTTGCGTACATAGATTCATCCTCCCAGTTACTGTATCTCAATTATGGCAAATTTTCTCGACTTCAAGGGATCTCGCACTCTCGGATAAGGGAAAGTGCGATCGCACCTTGAACCTTGCAAGTCAACTACTTAACCTCTAATTTAATCTCCATGCTTTGCAGCTTTTCTTGCAACCACTGTTCAAACAACTGATTTTGTAATTCTTGTTTGAGTTTTCCATCTTCCAACGAAGCATCTAGGAATTGTTCCACGCGAAATAAACCGTAACGCCCTTCAATTTCGATCGGTCCAATAATTTCCCCAGCCTGAGCAAAATCCACACGCTCTTTCAGGATATCAGGCAAAGTGCCACGACTCACAGCACCCATCATCCCATTAAATATTCGGTCATCGGTGAAAGAATACTCTTTTGCTAAAGTTTCAAATGTTTTTTTTTCGGTTAATATTTCTTCTTTGAGTTTGTTGGCGAGTTCTCGATCGCTGACAATAATGCGGGAGATAACGACGCGATCGAAGAAAGGCTTTTGCGCCTTAAAATATTCCTCTAGTTTCGGTTCGCCAATCTTAGCTTTCAGCTTTTCTAACTTTAGGTCATTGGTGACTCCTTGCCGGAACTCGCCATAACCGATCCCATTTTTTGCCAGCCAGTTTTGAAAAATTTGCCCGTCTAGCAATTGCTTTTCTATCCGAAAATTTACAATTGCTTGTTCTAACTCGGCCACATCAATATCAATGGCTTCAACTTCCTTCAGTTCATGTTCTAAAATGTGCTGGCGCAAAATTTCTGCTAAAAACAAGCCAAATTTGCCCGAAGCCTTGAGATAGCCAATGGCTTGACTGAGAGAAATGCTTTGGTTGTTGACTTTTAAGAAATCAATAGATTCCATGTTTTTCGGATTTTAAGTTTTCAATGATTCAAACAAGTGACTGAGAAAAGATTTCCCAGTCACTTGTCAACTAACTAGGAAGCAGGGGTGGTATGAAATACCTTAACCATTCACCGTCCACTGGCTAAAGTATCTTTGTATCTGGTTCCAAGTTAATTCTATGATTCCCGGTTTAAAAGTGAAATCACTCCAATATAATTCGCCTTCCACTCCCCAAGGATTAAACAGTTTAAACAGTCCAGTAGCTTGATTGTAGCCAACCATTGTGTAAGCATGATTGTCAACTACATTAGATAATTTGGTGGAATCAAAATCCTTAGAGCTAAAGATTATTGTTTTTCCATAATTGAAGGCGTCAACTACTGTATTAGGTGTAGATGATTGTATCCAATCAGCAGTACCTTTTTTGTTGCTAATGTGATCTGTAGAATAACCACTCCAACCATTTTCAATGCCTTTGTAGCTGTTAAGTCCGTTGAGGTTAACATATTGATCGGTAGTTCCTGGAACCAACAACAATCGACCAAGCCAGCTCGCTTCATTCATCTGAGCATAGGCTTTTTCAGCTAAAGCGACCCACAACTCATTGGTTGAATCATCGTATTTTTTACCTTTGCCCACTTTGGCAAAGGGAAGGGTTCCATCGCTATTAACAGGTAAATACCGATCGACTGTTACATAGTCAGCCTTACCCTTGTTAAAGAAACGCACTGTGTAAGTTCCGTCGCCATTGTCGATAAACATCTCTCGAATGGCATCTGGTGTCTTTAGCGCAACAGAGGCTAAGGATGCCAAGTAATAGCAATCCCCGACGCTTCCTTGTCTGACATCTTCGTAACTGACGCCATTTAGGAACAAATTGCCTTCAGCATAACGATACACAACATTGGATGCGCTGCCGTAGGAATACTCTCCGAGCGGTAATGGACGATCGCCCCCGAAGAAGTGTTCTTGAATCAGCTTTTCGAGTTGGTTGTCACTGCTACCAGCGTACAAATTACCCAAATAACTGCCTTGATAGCTGTTGTTGGCTGGGTTTCCTTCAGCAATTTTGGCAGACAATACCCGCACGTGATCCGGCATTTTGATGAAGTCAGTGTTCTTGGTTAAAGCCTGGAGGTCAGCAAACTCGTTAGCATCTACTACCCCGCCGTCTTTGGCATCCCTGAAGATGTCTATCATGTCTTGGCGATCGAGCCAACCATCTTGAAAGCGCGATCGGGCCAAGGAACGAATCGCCAAATCTTTAATATTTTTCTCAAACCAATCAGCAGCCGCTGATGTAGAAACATTAAACGGCTTCCAAGCACCCCAACCGTCAACTCCATCAGCAGCAGCCACATATACCGCATCCGCGCCGACTGCTGTACCGCCAACAAAACGCACTGTATCCAGCTTGTCCGCATCCACGTAGAAGGTTTGACCGGCAGCTTGCGCGGCGCCATTTACCGTGAAATAACCGCTGGTGCTGCTGGTGTTGGCATCGTAGAATTTGTAGCTAGTAATTTTGTCCCCATCAGCATCAGTGGCGCTCAAGGATAGTTTAATTGACTCATTGGCTGTCACGGTTTGGTCGCTGGCGCTGACTGTGGGAGTAGAACCAGCTTGAGTTTGGATGGTATAGCCGTTCCAGTTACTCCAATCAGTGCCGTCATAGGCTCGCGCGTACACATAATCGCTGCCCGCAGTGCTGCCGCCAACAAAACGAACTGTACTCAGCTTATCCGCATCCACGTAGAAAGTTTGCTCGGCAGCTTGCGCGGCACCATTAACCGTGAAATAACCGCTTGTGCTGCTGTTGTTGTTATCGTAAAAAGCGTAGCGAGTAATTTTGTCTCCATCAGCATCGGTGACGCCAAAAGATGGCTGAATGGTTTGACTGCGGCGCACAGTTTGGTCGCTGACAGTTACGAATGGTATTTGATTGGCTTTTGTAGTCATCGTAACTGCTTGAGAACCCCAAGTTTGACCGTCATAAGCATAGATGGTTACAGAGTCGGTACCTGCAACTGAACCGCCGACAAAACGCACGGTGCTCAACTGTTCGGGAGTTACAGAGAATGCACTTGATTGCTGAACGCCGTTAAGAGTGAAGTAACCGCTAGTGCTGCTGGTATTTGAGTCTAAGAAATAGTACAGGCTGATCCGATCGCCATCGGCGTCAGTTACAGAGAAATTGGGGACAATACTCGCACCAGCATTTACTGTTTGATTGGTCGCAGTTACTACCGGCGCCTGATTGGCTTTTGTAGTCATCGTAACTGCTTGAGAGCCCCAAGTTTGACCGTCAGAAGCATAGATGGTTACAGAGTCGGTACCTGAAACCGAACCGCCAACAAAACGCACGGTGCTCAACTGTTCGGGAGTTACAGAGAATGCACTTGATTGTTGAACGCCATTAACGGTGAAATAACCGCTAGTGCTGCTGGTATTTGAGTCGTAGAAATAGTACAGGCTGATGCGATCGCCATCGGCGTCAGTTACAGAGAAATTTGGGGTAATACTCGCACCGACATTTACTGTTTGATTGCTAGCAGTTACTACCGGCGCCTGATTGGCTTTTGTAGTCATCGTAACTGCTTGAGAACCCCAAGTTTGACCGTCAGAAGCATAGATGGTTACAGAGTCGGTACCTGCAACTGAACCGCCAACAAAACGCACGGTGCTCAACTGTTCGGGAGTTACAGAGAATCCGCTGGTTTGTTGGACGCCATTAACGGTAAAATAACCGCTAGTGCTGCTGGTATTTTGGTCGTAGAAATAGTACAGGCTGATGCGATCGCCATCGGCATCAGTTACAGAGAAATTCGGGGTAATACTCGCACCGACATTTACTGTTTGATTGCTAGCAGTTACTACCGGCGCCTGATTGACTTTTTGAGTAGTCATCGTCACTACTTTACCGGCCCAAACTTTACCATCATAAGCGGCGATCGAAACAGAGTCGGTACCTGCAACTGAACCGCCGACAATTTACCATCATAAGCGGCGATCGAAACAGAGTCGGTACCTGCAACTGAACCGCCGACAAAACGCACGTTACTCAATTGCTCTGCAAGTATCGTGAATTCCTTGGTTTGTTTCACACCGTTAATGGTGAAGTAACCGCTCGTGCTGCTGCTGTTTAAATCTGAGAAATAGTAATTGCTGATCCGATCGCCATTTGCGTCACTTACAGAGAAACTCGGGCTGATACTTGCACCAGCATTTACTGTTTGATTGCTAGCAGTTACTACCGGTGCCGAGTTTGGAGAAGATGATGATATTGGAGCACTGAATACAGCTAGTTTTTGCGACGATGGATCAATTTTATGTTTGACTGTTGGTTCAGCTTCGGGCGGCATATCTTGCACCGATCCTTTGATAATTGGTTCATCGGAAATCGATTTATCTTGCACCGGATTTTTCACAACCGATAGCTCGGAAATCGGTTTATCTTGCACCGGATTTTTCACAACCGATAGCTCGGAAATCGGTTTATCTTGCACCGGATTTTTGATATTTGGCTCATCGGCGATCGGCCGATCTTGCACCGGATTTTTGATATTTGGCTCATCGGCGATCGGCCGATCTTGCACCGCATCTTTCACAACCGGCGGCTCGGAAATCGGCTTATCTGTTACCGGAACTTTCACAACCTGTGGCTCGGAAATCGGCTTATCTGTTACCGGATCTTTCACAACCTGTGGCTCGGAAATCGGCTTATCTGTTACCGGATCTTTCACCACCGGCGGCTCGGAAATCGGCTTATCTGTTACCGGATCTTTCACCACCGGCGGCTCGGAATACCGGATCTTTCACCACCGGCGGCTCGGAAATCGGCTTATCTGTTACCGGATCTTTCACCACCGGCGGCTCGGCGATCGGCTTATCTGTTACCGGATCTTTCACCACCGGCGGCTCGGAAATCGGCTTATCTGTTACCGGATCTTTCACAACCTGTGGCTGGGCGATCGGCTTATCTGTTACCGGATCTTTCACCACCGGCGGCTCGGCGATCGGCTTATCTGTTACCGGATCTTTCACCACCTTCCCTGTAGCGTAATCAAGCACTTGCTTGCCCAAATCAGTTTTCCGCCAATCCTTATTCGGGTTTACTACATCATCCATCAAAGCAGCTTTACCTTTAGCACCGCGCACTTGGAAAATAATATCGTTGTAATCCTTATCAGTCCCTAAATCGAACCGCATATCCTCCATAGCAAAGGTATTCCCTTCTCCGGTAAGATCGGCAAGTTGACCCAAATGAAATGCTTCGTTCGGATTAGCGGTTACCATCGAGAATAAAGGACGTTTATCGCCCCCGAAACCGGGATAGTCGTACAGGAATTTTACCGTGTCGTTCGGTACGAGCATGAAGCCAAATTCATCACCGGGAGTCATCGCAAACGTCTTGACTCCTAAGTGAGATCCCTCGTTAAAATTACCTTCGGGTAAATTACCTGAAAATCTCGCACCTTCGCTCAAATCGTCGATAACTATGTGACCTTTTTCAGAGTTGCTCAGTGCCCGACCCGCAGCTTCTTTCAAAAACTCTGCCGATCCGGGTACAAACTTCTCCATCCCTTTGAGGCTGATAATCGCTAGTTGACCGCGATAGAAGCCACCATCTAATAGATAATCGATGCTGACTTTCCCCGTAGAATCAACAACAAATTTACCGGATGTAAAAGGGTTGGCTGCTGTTATTGGTTTGTTAGTCGGTGAGTTGCTTTCTTTTGTTGTTTCGGCAGTCGCGATCGAACTATTTGTAGTTTCTTTTTTGGTCTCTTCCCCGTTATTGGTAGCGGTATTAGTTTTGTCGGATGGCTGGCCAGAATCCAGGGCAGCAGCTACATTCTCGCCTGATTTAGCGGCAATATCTGTTGTGCCTGCAGTGCTAGTAGGAGTGTTTGCGGTAGCAGTTTTGCTGGTTGTTTCAGCGGTGGAAATTGCCGAAGTGCTGCCCGCACTAACTTGTGTCGTGCTATTTGTTGTGGCGGCAACTGTTGCTGTTGTTAATGGTGCAGGTGGTTCTGTTTTGGATTTGGTAGTTGTTTCGGAACCTGCACTAACTTGTGTCGTGCTATTTGTTGTGGTAACTGTTGCTGTTGTTAATGTTGCTTTGTTGTGGTAACTGTTGCTGTTGTTAATGTTGCAGGTGGTTCTGTTTTGGATTTGGTAGTTGTTTCGGAACCTGCACTAACTTCGGTAGTTGCTGGTGGTGCTGCGGTGACAGTCTTCTCCTCAATAGGTTCTCCTGTAATTGCATCTTTATTCGCTGTTTGTTGTTCGGGATTTGTGGCGCTTTTTGCGACAAGCGGATCGTCTGCTTTGGCTCCGGTGAGGGTGTCTGCTGCTGCTTGTTGAGTGTTAGTTTCTGCTAAATTCAGCCTGTATTTGATGTCGCCACTAATTTGTACAACTTTGAGTGTATAGTCTCCGGCAATTAAGCTGTCAGCGCTAATTGTGTCTGCTGCTGTTCCCGCATTGGTTGAACTGTAAAGTGTTGCGCCGCTGTTGTCCAATAAAAATATGTCGGCGTTTCCGCTTAAATTGTCGATCGAAAATTTGAAACTTCCCGGACTGTTGATGTTAAATTTGTAAAGGTCGTAGATATTTGCAGTACCAACACTACCCGTGTAGCTTTTGCTGTCAGTCAACGCCCCGATATTAAGTTCAGCCATTTTGTACACCTGAAATATAATTTGTTTAAAACTTCCTCAAATATCTATTGAATTTGAGTAGAATCAGTTTGAGTTGTGGAGAATCGATCGCCCTCTTATGTTTTTATGTTGTCTCCTCTGCGTTTTTTTAGCATTTCGATATCCTAGAAATTTTTCCAAAAACTGAAAGTTTCACGGCAGAGTTTTTCCTGCTTCACTGAAGCAGAGAAGTGTGAGAGTTGTTTGTGAAAAAGCTTTAGTGATATTTGCCAGGGCTTCAGACCTCAATCCAAATTTCACCTTGGTTTTCATATTATCAAACAGCAAAAAAAAAAGCAATACGTATGAATACGGGAGTTGTTACCTGAGATGTTGTATGTCATAATTAAATAGGGTAAAAACTTTACAGAAACTTTACAATGCCCGTATAATTTTTTGAAACTTCCCGGACTGTTGTTGTATGTCATAATTAAATAGAGTAAAAACTTTACAGAAACTTTACAATGCCCGTATAATTTTTAAAAACTTCCCGGACTCGTGATGTTAAATTTGTAAAGGTCGTAGATATTTGCAGTACCGACACTACCGGTGTAGCTTTTGCCGTCAGTCAACGCCCCGATATTAAGTTCAGCCATTTTTACCCCTGAAAAATAGTTGCTTCAAAGTGCTCTTGATTATCTATCTGGGCGAACTGAAGTTTTTTATGCAAATTCCGGAAAATCGTTACATTTCTTTACAATAGGGTGCGATTCCCTAGGGGATAGCTACCATTCGCGAAGGTTTCGCGCCCTTGCTACCTGGGAATGCGATTCCCAAAGCTGGCGGCGGTAGCGCTGGTGGTGTGGGGCCGATCGCTCGCAACTTTCGGGCCTGGGAGGGTTGACAAAAAATCTGAGTTTTGTTATGTAAAGCAGTTCGATCGGATCCAAAATCCAAAATCTAAAATCTAAAATCTAAAATCCCTTATCCCTTACAATAAACAGGCAATTATTATATTTTGAGTTATCCTGTGATTCCTACTGCCGAAGTCAGCAATAACGTAAATGCGGGCGCTCTGCCAACCGTTACCGCCACCGCAGCCCGCCGCGCTGTTTTTCCCTTCACTGCGATTGTTGGCCAGGAGGAGATGAAACTGGCGCTGCTTTTGAATGTCATCGATCCCAAAATTGGTGGCGTGATGATTATGGGCGATCGCGGTACAGGCAAATCTACCACAATCCGCGCCCTCACAGATTTACTGCCAGAAATTGAAGTCGTGGCTGACGATCCTTTTAACAGCCATCCCACCGATCCCGATTTGATGAGCGATGAGGTGCGCGATCGCACTTTGCATCACGGTACAATGCCGATCGCCCGCAAAAAAGTACAAATGGTAGACTTGCCGCTCGGCGCTACCGAAGACCGAGTTTGCGGTACGATCGACATCGAGAAAGCTTTGTCCGAAGGTGTGAAAGCTTTTGAACCAGGCCTTTTAGCTAAAGCCAACCGCGGCATTCTTTATGTCGATGAAGTCAATTTGCTCGACGATCACTTAGTCGATGTTTTGCTCGACTCCGCCGCCAGCGGTTGGAATACTGTTGAAAGAGAAGGCATCTCAATCCGCCACCCGGCTAAATTTATTTTAATCGGTTCCGGTAATCCAGAAGAAGGAGAATTGCGGCCGCAATTGCTCGACAGATTCGGAATGCACGCCGAAATTCGCACTGTAAAAGATCCTAATCTGAGAGTAGAAATTGTCGAACAGCGATCGAGTTTCGATCAAGATCCGCCCGAGTTTCTCGCCAAATATCAGCACCAACAAGACGATATGCAGCAGAAATTGGTGGAAGCCCAAGAAAGATTAAAATCCGTAAATCTCGATCGCGATTTGCGAGTAAAAATTTCCCAAGTCTGCGCGGAATTGGACGTAGACGGGCTGCGGGGCGATTTAGTCACAAATCGGGCCGCAAAAGCTTACACCGCCCTAGAATGCCGCACAGAGGTCACTGTAGACGATATTCGCAAGGTAATGACTCTCTGTTTGCGCCACCGTTTGCGGAAAGACCCGCTCGAATCCATAGATTCCGGCTATAAAGTGACTAAAGTGTTCGATCGAGTATTCGGCCTAGAAACAACCGAAGGTTAGAGCATCGATGGCCAAGAGTAGTATCTTAACAAATGGAACCTCTGCGAGTCGGCTTTAAATTCTGATAAACCCGATCAACTGTTCCCCTCTTGGCCATAGGCCTGCCAAGCCAAATCCACCAAACCGTTAACAATCGCCACAGCAACCACCGCCGAACCCTTGCGCCCCTCAATCCGAATATGAGGAACCATCGAATCGTGCAGCCTTGACTTAGCCACGTCAACCCCGACAAACCCCGAAGGCGTTCCAATCACCAAAGCCGGTCGAATTTCCTCAGCCTCAATCAAATCCACCAGCGCCGACAAAGAAGTTTGAGCCTGGCCAACCACAAAAATCCCCTCAGGATAGCGTCTGGCCAAAGTTTCAATTCCCCAAGCCGCCCGAGTCCGTTCCTTTTGAGGGCGCGTCAAAGCCTCCATCGAACAGTAAACCGGATTCGCAAAGGTATTTTGAATTTGTGGCGTAATGCCCACCTGCACCATCGGCACATCTACCACGATCGTAGTTCGTGCAGCCAAAGCAGCCGCCCCAGCTTGCAAAGCCTGATCGGAAAAACTAATTAAAGACTTGTACTCAAAATCAGCAGTCGCATATATCACACGGCGGACTATTTCGTACTCCGCCGCAGAAAAACCGTGGTCGCCAATTTCATTATCGATTAATCCCAGACTCTGGGCATCGCTTACGTGCCATTCCATTTGTTGGATAGCTGTCGCCTGTGTGTTGTCAGGTATCAGCTTACCAGCTTTTAGTCATAACAGAAGGAAGAAGGAAGAAGGAAGAAGGAAGAAGGAAGAGGGGAGAAGGAAGAAGGAAGAAGGAAGAAGCAGTCTAATCAAGGGTTTCAGAAATTACGCAGGGTGTCTAGAAACCGGGTTTTTTCACAGCAATACTTCGTTACAGCCGACAAAAAAGCTAAAAAACCCGGTTTCTTTGGACTTGCGCGCGAGGCAGAGAAACCGGGTTTTTCACGAGTTAACTTGGTTGCGGCCCCCAGATTCCTTGACATACTCCCCGACCGTCGCGGACGGGGATTCTAATTCATGGTTCACAGAAGTCGGCTTGCTATATCAGGCTTCCCTTTGATAGTAGAGGCAGTCTTCTCCCCATGCTTTCCCTCGAACGAGGCAGATTCCTAATGCCCTTAGGTACTGTTAGATTAAATTAATCATGGCTTTTGTTTCTTTGGGTACTTAACTTATTTCCCCTAGCTATGTTTTTCTTGGCTTTCGCTACCCAATATTTGGCAGATATCAACTCTGCTTTCTGGTTCAAGGAGTCTTAACAAGCCACCACCATGGGATTTCCAACCAATATAATTATACCAAAAGCCGATACTCAAAGCACGGGGCTTTAGACCCCATTTTTTGGTAAAAGCTGAAAGTCTTATAGAGCAGGACTTTCACCCTCGGGGTTCAAGGCATGGGTTCCGATCGCCCAAGCGATCGCTAATTGTCCATTTAGTAGGGTTTCATTGATTGGATGCGGTTTTTATTTTTCGAGAGTGATGAAAGAGCGCCAAGAGTCACACTAATGACTGATGACTGATGACTGATGACTAATGACTAATAACTAATGACTCATCAAAAACTAACTTTCTTCTGAAGGAGACTTGCCCAATACTGGAGTCAAGAATGCTACCAAAGCCCCGATCGCAAAACCGGCCACATTTCGAGCCAAAGGCAACCAATCAGAAGTCCGAGTTACCACCGGCCCAATTCCGAAGGCCAAAAACAGAATCCCCCACAGCGGCGAAAAAATCAGCGCCCACTGCCAAGACACACCGTCTCCCGGTTTCCGAGGCTGAGCCGCAAACCCGCAGATCACGCCGCCCAGCACCGACGTAATTAAAGTCAGCACCCACTGTTCCCTCGGCAAACCTGGAACTACGCGACAACCGCCCTGACGCAAACAGCCTTCTATCGACTCCAAAGATTCAATGATCGATCGATCTTCGCCATTGTCCCGCACAAAAAACTGATTGCCGTAGCGGGTTTGCAGTTCCACCCAAAAAGTCCGGGGCAGCAGTGGATACAGCGCATCGCCCACATTAAAATTCAGCAAATTGCCGCCTCGGGGGTCAGCAACTAGCAATACACTTTTATTATCTAAGCCCCAATAACTTTTCACAGCCAAACCGGGCGTGCGATCGTACTGAGTCAGCACTCGCAGCTTCCAACCGGTTTCGGCTTCAAAGGCGTTTAAATTTTTTGCCAAACCCTCTTCTTCAATATCCGTAAGGGCTTTAGCTAAATCAATAATCGGCGTCTGAGTCTTCGGCAACAAATCGGGATTGTTGAAAGCATGGGCCGCAGGTGCGATCGTCCACACCGACAAAGCCAGAAAAAAGGCGACAGCAGAGGCTAGAAATTTGCGGGGGAAAAGCTGTGACATAGGAAATTCTAATCCGGGTCTTAATTGTGAATGTTAGCTGGCGGTCTTAACCAGAGGATAAGAGAAAACTCATATTTCTTTACAATTATTTACTTTACAGGAACCCGAGAGCAAGGGGAAGGGTTCGGGGAAGGAAAGTTTGCGATCGGGGAAGGGGCTGACAATTAACTGTAGAGGGCGCGATCGATCTGCAAACCACCGTTAAACAAGAGCTCGATTTCCTGACGGGGTGAGTATCTTGGGTTGTCCAAGTCCTTCTATTTTCATCTGGCGGGCGATCGCAGTTCCGTTAATCGATCGGGACTTATGGGGCTCCAGAAACCGGGTTTTTTTACCACAATACTTCGCTATGAGCAGCAGATTAGGTAAAAAACCCGGTTTCTTTCCTAGGAGTGCGTCCAGGACTATTGATAATAATTGAAGCCGATGCTAACAGAGAGAGACCGGATGTGCGATCGGTTATTTAAGTATTTTCCTGCCTAAAAAAACTTACCTTCATAAAGATTTAGCATAAATTTAAAAACAATCAGTAAATATACGGAAAACCTAACAGACTAGCAACACAAAAAAAACTCGGAACTTCTGTATTTTCCCGAATTTCTTTATAATCGAGTCTAGCCGATAATGATGAGTAACCGCTGAATAATGATTTAAAAGAAATTAACCATTTCTCAAGAAGTGTCCAGAGTGCCTTTAACCGACCCGATTAGAGAACCTTTAACAGAAGTGGAATCCTTAATTCCCGGACTTGCCCCAACTTTTGCCCCACAACTGCCGGGAATTCAGACTAACAAAACCTTATTATATCAAACTCCTGGCTCTTCATCAAACTCTGAACAACCTAACTTAATAGAAACCGCAAAGCCGCCACAATCCGAATTCATTCGAGCCGAAACCGATGCTTTTATTACTAACAAAGCCTCCGATATTAACAGCATACCTTCTGCTAAAACCAGTGCCACCAAAACTAACAGCTACTCCAGGGATTCAACAACTTCTGAAATTGACCTTCTAATTGGCAAACTCGACTCGGAATTAGGAGATCCCCTGACAAACCCGAATCCAACTGCCTCAAATAGCGAGCCTTTTGACTCTAATAAACCCGTTCCTCACCCACCTGCAATCAGCTCGTTAGTCAGTAACTCAGAAATTAATAAAACCACACCTGCTACAACCACTGCAAGTGATAAATTACCTGAAAATAAAACACAATTACTCCCAACCGGAGTTACCAACTCAGAAAAAGAAAATAACAAAACATTACCCGTTATAACTACATCCACAAACTTAGAAAAAGCTTCGGAAAAAACACCATTACCCGCAACCCCTGAAACGAGTTCAAAACCCGAAGATAACAAAACATTCTTATCGTCAGGGGCTACACTCAAAAGTGATTCAGAACCCAATAAAACATCACCTGCAACTGTATCAACGGTTGACAACTTAGAGCCGAACAAAACATCACCTGCAACTGCGTCAACCGCCGATAGCTCAGAGCCGAAAAAAACATCACCTACAACTGCATCAACCATAATACCAGATCGCAGTACAACTTCATCAGAAAAATCCGAGAAAATTGCAGTAACAAATTTAACCGAAACTGTTGCGGCTAGCCCAAATATTCCATCGACTGATAAAACCTCTACAGACAAACAGTCCCCAGTTGCCACAACTGACGACAAGATAGACTCAGACAAGCAATCTCAAAACTCCACAATTGTGGAGAAAGCCAACTCAGGCGAACAATCTCGTACTGCCGAAGTTTCTGACAAAATAGACTCCGATAAAAAAGCTCCAATTGCCCAGACTTCAGAAACAAAAAACTCAGACAAACAGCTTCCTGTTGCCGAAGCTACCCTGATAGACTCAGACAAAAAATCCCCAACAATCGATGCAACACCGACAGAAAAACTCACTTCAAATTCTCAACTTCCGCCGACAACACAGCCCCCAACAGCCCAATTAATTCCAGCCACATCTAACCCAGTTTTACCTGACACTAATATCAGTGCAGAAGTCAAATCAACCGATTTACAAAAGCCAGTACAAACCGCTACTCAATCTTTAACTGACAAACAGAATGATACAGGAAAAGTTGACCCATTAAAAATCGAACCTGCTACAATACCAAAAACACCAGCCAGTGAAAATGTAGCGGTGACGACAGCAGCAACAGCAGTTAAAACCCCAGAAAAAACTCCGAACAATACTGACTCAGTTTCGGAAATTAAACAGCCAGTTAAAACAGAATCTATTGTCAGTCAATCAGCAGATGCTGAATTAATCAAAACCGACAAAGATGCAACTTCCAGCATCTCTCAACCTCCCGCAGAAACCGAGTCAGTTATCGCTCCAATTGCGGAAAAGTCTCCTGCAATAACAGAGTCGCTTGTCTCTAACGTTGGCGAACAATCACCCAAACAAAGCAACTCCAACGTTTCTACCGTACCCGAACAATTGCCAACAAAAACCGAGTCAATTATTTCCACAAAAAACGATTCGGCTACGCTAGAAAATGAGAACGCTTTTCCTGAAATAACATCAGAACTTGAAAGCGAATTGCCAACAAAAACCGATTCGGTTTCGACAGCAGAATTCACTGCTGATACAATCGAACGGAACATTACTGTTTCCTTCACAGCAGCGGAATTAGAAACTGAGAAAAGCCCAGCACTCTTCTCAACTCCATCAGAGACAGCAGCAGTTACGACACAGATAGCAGAAGTCGAAACAAGCGCTTCACCCTCAACTCTTAAATCCCCACATGAACCAACTTCAAACTATAATAGCAATTCAAATTCAACAGAAACTGTCGCTGTTCTACCTGCGTATTCTGATGGGCCACAATCCGCAGAGATAACCAGCGATTTACTGCTGTCAGAAACCGAAGAATCTGCTCAAAGTCTAGACAATATTGCAGACACTCAACTCAATCCAACACAGCGTATCGGCGACTCTCACACCAATACCAATACCCCAACAAATTTCTCAATAACAGCAGCAGCCAACTCACCCATTCCCGGCACTTTCCTTGTAGATGACCAAGGACAAGTCAAATTTGACTATCAGTTTGACGGCGGCTACTTTACTGGCGAAGTCGGCATTTTTAGTCTTTCAGGAATGGAAACATTTACACCTGGTACTCCAGAATTCATCGCCGAAGCTGCTAGGAGAGTCCTAACTAATTCCACATTAGGAAACGTTGTAATCCGCGACAGTGCAGAAGGAGCAAAATTCACCGGTTCGATGCCGGGAGAATACGACTTTGGTTCAGGAGAATATCAGGGTATCAAAACTTTCAACATGACCCCTGGAGACACTTTTGCCGTCATGTTCGTACCCAGCGGTACAGTACAATCATCCCTCCAATACTCCTGGCTGTGGGATTTGTTTCCCGAAAACCGTCCCTTATTCAGTATCGCCACAGCCAATCCCAACGATACCGCTCATCTGCTACAAATAGCCGACATTACGGGCAGCGGTAACACCTTTGCCCTCGAAGATATGTCATCCGCTAACTCAGACAGAGATTACAATGACCTAATCTTTAAAATTAGTGGCGCAACCGGAAACGCACCGCTGCTAGATACAGTCATCAACCCTGACAAAGAATGGCGCAATACGACTCTGGGACAACAATTGCTCGCCGAAGCGAATCCCCCGAATTCTGACAACAATCCGCCCGTTGTTTCACCGACAAGCGCTCGGACTTACACAGAATTAGAGACAACTATTTCATTAGAAAATCTTGCCACAGATGCAGAAGGCGACCCTCTGACAATTAGCGTCCTCAATCCAGTAAACGGCACAGTAATTTTCAATCCCTTAACTAACAAAGCATCGTTTAAACCAGCAACCGGTTTCTCTGGAATTGCCAGCTTTGATTTCCTTGCCAGCGACGCTTTTGGGAGTTCAACGCCCGCGCGGGTGACAGTCAACGTCAGCGATGTTCCGCTGCTGAATCTAGATTTTGTGAAGCGAAATCCCCGACTGGATGCAGGAGAAAATACGGAATTAGTTGTGCTGGGAGATTTTGCCGACCAAAAAGGTGTAGTGCTGCCAGATTCTTATCTAACTTACACTTCAATAAATCCAGAAGTAGCACCCATTGACGCGACCGGGAAAGTGACGGGTTTGGTCAACGGCACTTCGATTTTGAGCGCGAGTCGCAACAACCTGCAAGCAGTAACAGCGGTGCGAGTTGGAAAATTGCCAGCCCCAACCAACGATGCAGAATTTAATGGAGCACTAGCTGAGATTAACGGTTTGAATGTCTATCCCAAAGCAGTCACAATGACAGCCGGAATGGGACGCTCGCTTTTAGTAGGAATTGAAAATATCATCAAATCCCCCGATCTGAAATTCGGCTCTACAGGAACTCGCTATTTCCCCGGAAACTCCAACTTATTGCAAGTGAATTCAGACGGCATTATAACTGCAATAGAAGAAGGAGTTACTAACGTCACCGTCATTCACGGAGCAGCCGAACAAGTCGTGCCAGTACGAGTCTCCCTTCCTGCCGCCGCCGGAACAATTTTAGGAGTAAATGGCGGTGCTGTTACTGGCAGTGACGGTTCAATTGTGATGGTGCCACCCGGTGCTCTTGCCGAAAATACAGCTATTAGCTTGACATCTCTAACCAGCAATGATCTATCGCTACAACTTCCCGACGGTTTGCAGTTTGCCGGAGGCTTTAATTTAGACTTGGGCGACAACTCCTTGAAAATTCCCGCTCAATTAGCAATTCCTGCCCCTGCCGGCTTATCTCCTGGTACCGAAATTTTATTCCTGCGAAAAGGTTCGCTGCCGGATGCTAACAATATTTATTCTCCAATTTGGCTGATTCAAGAATCCGGTGTAGTCGATGCCAGCGGTACTATTCGCACTAATTCTCCACCATTTACCGGTATTTTGGAGACTGCCGAAATAGCGATGATAGCAATGCCGGACCTGGAGTTACAGAAGTTGGCATTGGAAAAGTTGCTCACCACCTCCAATATAAATGGTTCCCTTCTCTCAACAAATGTCGGTCTCCAAAATGGTTCCCTTCTCTCAACAAATGTCGGTCTCCAAAACAGCTTTTTAGCAGCCAATGCCGGTTTAATCGGTATAGCCGCCGTCACCACAGCTCAATTCGCCGCTACAATTTTACTGCTGGCTTACTTGGCTAAATACCTGAAATCTGGATTGAAAATTATCGCCATTCCTGAAGTCGGCTTACCTGTAGTCACTCCGGCGGGTGTAGAACTCGACCCAGAAGGGATTCCCCGCGTCACAGCCACTCTAAACATACCCACACTATTCCCAGCAGACCCCTTCGCACCTCCAGTGCTTCAATCCGCTGAATATAAGTTGGAAAATGGCGAACCAACCGTCGTCCTGACAGGCAGCAACTTCCTGAATAACTCCAATGATTTAGGCGGTGAATTTAAAGACTTAACAGTCAGCTTCCGCGTCGGCGACAAAACTTATCCAGGCACATTGATACCGGATAAAAACACCGATTTGGGAGAAAATAGCTACAAAATTGCTGTCAAAATTCCGATTACCGTACCCCTCGGCGAATCCAGCATTGTAGTGTCGAGGAAGCAGAAAAAGCGCTTCGGGCCGGGTACTGGAGATTACGAGACTGTCGAACTAGAAAGTGAAGAAAATATCCGCCTCGCTCCTACCTGCGTTGAATTGGCACTGGTAACAGAACGCACGGGCGACAAAATCAACGTTATTAACCTCAAAGACCCTTTATCAACTGTTGAAACCCAGAGCAGCGATAAATTGGCGGTTGCTATTAACATTCCTGTAGGTAATCCCAATACATCAGACCGACCGGAGTCGATCGCGCCTACTAACAATGCTACCCGCGCCTACGTGACTCTGCGGGACACCGGTCGCGTGTCTGTGGTGGATTTGATGGCGCTGC